>NZ_JBHVKN010000242.1:0-7162 GCF_042798075.1 Nocardioides sp. NPDC057772 | reverse complement strand
GCGCTCTGCTGGCGCGCCGGCGCTCTGCCGCTCGCGCGGGGCCTGCTGGCGCACCGCCGGCTGCGGTGAACGACGGCGACTCTCGATCCTCTTGCGGATCTGCTCGTCGGCCGCTTTCAGGTCGAACGGCGCCGACATCTGCTCAGGTGACCAGGCGAACTCGGCCACGAGGTCGTCATAGAGCATGGAATCCCCCGAGTGCTGTGTGGTGACGAGATCGAGGGCCCTCGTCGCCCCCGACGGATCCCACTCTAAGCCCTGACCCGCCGATCTTCGCCAGCGGCTCGACCAGAGAGACCGACTCCGCACGGTCAAAATTCGGCGTGTCGGGCCTCAGATGCTGACGTCTCGGGGCAGCGGCGTGGGTGTCAGCGCGCCCAGGCGCTCGATGGTGTCGAGCGCGATCGACTGGGGCGTCAGGCCGATCGCCTCGAGGATCTTCGGGCGCTTGGCGTGGTCGAGGAACTCCTGCGGGATCCCGTGGATCCGCACCGGGGTGCGTACGTCGGCGGCGGTCAGCGCCTGCAGGAAGGATGCGCCCACGCCGCCGGTGACGCCGTTGTCCTCGATGGTGACCACGAGGCCGTGGTCGGCCGCCGCCTCGACGAGGGCCGGGTCGATCGGCTTGACCCAGCGCGGGTCGACGACGGTGACGCCGATACCCTGGGCGGTGAGCCGCTCCGCCACGCCCACGGCCACCTCGGCCATGGAGCCGACGCCGAGGACGAGGACGTCCTTGGTGCCGTTGCGGACGAGCACGTCGGCGCCGCCGAGCTTGCCCACGGTGGGGATGTCCTCGGGTGGCGGGCCCTTCGGGAAGCGGACGACGGTGGGCGCGTCGTCGACCTCGACGGCCTCGTCGAGCAGCTCGTTGAGGCGGGTGATGTCGCGCGGGGCGGCCAGCCGCAGGCCGGGGACGACCTGGAGCAGGGACATGTCCCACATCCCGTTGTGGGAGGCGCCGTCGTCACCGGTCACACCGGAGCGGTCGAGCACGAACGTCACCCCGGCGCGATGGAGCGCGCAATCCATCAGCACCTGGTCGAAGGCGCGGTTGAGGAAGGTGGCGTAGACCGCGAAGACCGGGTGCAGGCCACCCATCGCCAGCCCGGCGGCCGAGGTGGCCGCGTGCTGCTCGGCGATGCCGACGTCGAAGGTGCGCTCGGGGAACCGAGCCTGGAACGCGTCGAGGCCGACCGGGTGCATCATCGCCGCGGTGATCGCGACGATGTCTTGGCGGCTCTCCCCCAGCCGCACCATCGCGTCGGAGAAGTGGTCGGTCCAGATCCGGCCCTTGGGCTTCTCAGCGCCGGTCTGGACGTCGAAGGGACCCGGCGAGTGGAACTGGTCGGCCTCGTGACGCTCGGCCGGGTCGTAGCCGTAGCCCTTGCGGGTGATCGCGTGCACGATCACCGGGCCGCCGAACCGCTTGGCCGAGGTCAGCGCCTGCTCGACGGCGTGGCGGTCGTGGCCGTCGACGGGTCCGACGTACTTCAGGCCGAGATCCTCGAAGAGGCCCTGGGGCGCGACCGCGTCCTTGAGCCCCTTCTTGACCGCGTGCAGCGCGTCGTAGGCCATCGCGCCGATCCCGGGGACCGCGTTGAGGCGGCGCTTGACCATGTCGAGGACCAGCTCGTAGCGCGGATTCGTACGCAGCGCCGTCAGCGCCGTGGCCAGGCCACCGATGGTCGGGGTGTAGGAGCGGCCGTTGTCGTTGACCACGATGACCAGCCTGGAGTCGTGCTGGATCGCGATGTTGTTGAGCGCCTCCCAGGCCATCCCGCCGGTCAGCGCGCCGTCGCCGATCACGGCGACGACGTGGCGGTCCTCGCCACGGATGGTGTAGGCCTTGGCCAGGCCGTCGGCGTAGGAGAGCGCGGTGGAGGCGTGGGAGTTCTCGACCAGGTCGTGGTCGGACTCGGACTGGCTCGGGTAGCCGCTCATTCCGCCCTCGCGGCGCAGCGTGCCGAAGTCGCTGGCCCGGCCGGTGACGAGCTTGTGGACGTAGGACTGGTGGCCGGTGTCGAAGACGATCTTGTCGCTCGGGCTGTCGAAGACGCGGTGCATCGCCAGGGTCAGCTCGACCACGCCGAGGTTGGGGCCGAGGTGGCCGGTGTTGGTGGCCACGGTCCGGATCATCAGGTCCCGGATCTCGCTCGCGAGGAGCTCGAGCTGGTCGTCGGAGAGATCACGAAGATCCTGCGGCGCGGCGATGCGTTCGAGGAGACCCATAGGAGGGGATTCTACGTCTCCACCCTGACGGGCTCCGACCCGGATAGCGCCGCGTGCTGGGGCGATCCGAGGAAGCGAGCCAGCCCGATCCGGGCCGAGTCGCTGAGGTCCAGGTCAGGCGCCTTCGCGGGGTCGACGAAGACGATCTGGCGGCCCTCGTGGCAGACGATGTCGGCGTCGGTGAGGTCGACCCCGGCCGCGTAGAGGTGGATCTTGTCGTCAGTGCCCGTCTCGGGGTGGCGGAGCTCCTGGACGCCGACCAGCTCGAGGGACCCGGGGGCAAGGCGCACCTCGGTCTCCTCCTCGAGCTCACGCGCCGCGCCGCTCAGCGGATCCTCACCCGGCTCCAGGTGCCCTCCGCAGAAGGACCACTTCTCCGGTGCGATCGTCGGATGCTCGTCGCGCTCCTGGAGCAGCACCCAGCCACGTCGGTCGACAAGGATCACGGCGGCGAACTCGGTCATGAGGGGCGAGCCTAGTCCGCCCGTGGACGCACCGACGCCCGCGGGCGGCCCAGCTCCCTCGTCAGTACGTCGCCGACCCGGTCCAGCCCGACGGGCTCCTCGACCAGCTCGGCCCAGGGACGGGTCGATCCGGCGAGGAAGGCGACCGCCTGCTCGAGGTGTCGCGGCTCGTAGTTGTGTACGCCGCTGACCGACCGCCACCCACGCACGACCGCCTCCGGGTCGACCGTGATCGCTCGCCCGGGAGAGACCGACCCCACGAGCACCAGCGAGCCGCCGACGTCGAGCGCCCCGAGAGCCGCCTCGATCGCTGCCGCCGCGCCGGAGAAGTCCAGCGCGACATCGACGAGTGGAAGCGGCTGGCCCGCGGCCACCGTCGACGTCGCGCCGAAGACCCGGGCGAGCTCCAGGCGGGCCGGGTCGACGTCGCTCACCACGACCTCGGCCGCACCGGCATCGGCCACGGCGGCGACGGCGGTCAGCCCGAGCATCCCGGCGCCGACCACGAGCACCCGGCGCTCGTGCAGCGAGCCTGCCCGCTCCAGCGCCGCCATCACGGTGGCGGTCGCACAGCCGGCCGGTGCAGCGACCTCGTCGGCCAGCGTCTCCGGGACTGGCACGACCGCGGTGCCGGCGGGCAGGAGCACGTGGGTGGCGTAGGTGCCCGAGAGCGGCCAGGCCGCCTCGTACCTCTCGTGGCCGAGCTTGCGCACGGAGCGGCACTTCGCGGTGAGGCCGCGCCGGCAGCGGTCGCAGGCACCGCAGGAGACGGTGACGCCCCAGACCACCCGCCGTCCCGTGCCGACGACCCGGCCGACGCCCTCGTGGCCGAGCACGCTCGGGCAGGCGCCGGGTCGCCGGCCGGAGACGGTGTGGTGGTCGGAGCCGCACACCGTCGCGAGGTCGATCTCGACGAGGCTCTCCCCCGGCCGGGGCTCGGGCAGGCCGACGGTCTCCAGCGTCACCTCGGTGCCGCCGCGCCACACCGCGACCCGGGCCATCAGACCGTGCCGACCTTCCGGCGCAGCCAGGCGCTGAACAGGTCGATCACGATGATCAGGACGATCACCATGCAGACGTAGGTCATCATCGTGTCGAAATGGAAGCTGTCCACCTCGGTCTTGATGAAGAAGCCGATGCCGCCGGCACCGACCGTGCCGAGGATGACCGAGCTGCGTACGTTGGTGTCGAACCGGTAGAGGAGCAGGCCGAGCAGCGACGGCATGACCGCGGGCAGCACCGCGTGCGCGGCGGACTGCACGGGCGAGGCGCCGGCGACACGGAGCGCCTCGACCGGCCCCTGGTCCACCTCGTCCATGGCCTCGGACCACAGCTTGCCCATCACCGCGACGTTGTGGATCGCCAGCGCGATCACGCCCGGGAAGGCCCCGAAGCCGACCGCGGCGATGAACATCAGCGCGTACACCGTCTCCGGGATGGCGCGCAGCACCGACATCACCGCGCGACCCACCAGCCACAGCGGCACGAACCGGTTGGTGGTGCGCGACGAGATCACCGCGAAGAACAGCGCCACCGGGATCGACAGGGTCGTGCCGAGCAGGCCGATCCAGATCGTCAGCAGGCAGTACTCCAGGCCGGGCCGGATCGTCTCCGACCAGCGCAGGTCGAGCGGGAAGGCGCCGTCCTGGTGGATCGTCTTGCCGTTCGGGTAGGTGCGGTCCACCCCGAAGAGGAAGTTCCACAGCCCCCGCCAGCCCTCGAGGAGCTCCTTGGGCGAGGTGTTGGTCTGCACCGCGGCGTACCAGTGCACGAGGACCAGGCCGATCGTGATGGCCACCGCGGTCGCGACTCCGCGCGGGCGGAAGCGCGGCGGGATGTCGAGCCCCGGGTCGGGACTCTTGGTCATGCTGGTCATGCGTACTCCCTCATCTCGGCGGGCCTGCCGGCCTCGGCCGCCTCCAGCGCCTCCAGGGCGGGCCGGTAGAGGCTCGCCACGGTCTCGTCGGTGACCTCGGCGCTGCTGCTGTCGAAGACCAGCCGGCCGCCGGCCAGGCCGAGGACGCGGTCGGAGAAGCGGCGCGCCAGGTCGGGCTGGTGGAGCACCGCGGCCACGGCGAGGCCGTCGTCGTCGGCCAGCGAGCGGAGCAGGTTCATCACCTGCTCGGAGGCGGCCGGGTCCAGGGCCGAGACGGGCTCGTCGGCGAGCAGCACCTTGGCCCGCTGGCACAGCGCCCGGGCCACGGCGACCCGCTGCTGCTGGCCGCCGGAGAGGCGACCCGCCTTCTCCCGGGCTCGGTCGGCGAGACCGACCCGGTCCAGGCAGGCCATCGCCTCGGCCTGGACCTCGCGCGGGAAGGCGAGCACCGACCACGACCGGCTCAGGCCGAGCCGCCCGAGCGCGCCCGCACAGACGTTGTCGAGCACGCTGCGGCGCGGAACCAGGTGGATCTTCTGGAAGACCATCGCCACCGTCGGCATCGCCTCTCCGGGCTTGGCGGTCACGCCGTCGACGGTGATCGTGCCGCCGTCGGGACGCTCCAGACCGACCACGCAGCGCAGCGAGGTGGACTTGCCGGAACCGTTGGCCCCGAGGAGGCTGACCACCTCCCCGGAGGCGACCTCGAAGGCCAGGCCGTCCAGGACCGTCTTCTCCCCGAACGCCTTCCTCAGGCCGTCGATGCGCAGCATGGCCACTCCAGGGAGGTGATCAGCACCCATCAGAGGTCGTCCGTGGTCAGGTCGAGGGCCTCGGCCAGGTCGGAGACGGGCTGGTAGTCCTCGTCGGTCACCGCGACCAGCGCCGGCTTGCCTTCCGGCGGGGTGAAGTCGAGGTACTCGCCGATCTCCGCGACCGACTCGGCCGGCAGGTTCAGCAGCGCCTCCTGAACGGCCTCGGACACCTCGGGCGTCATGTTCGGCCCCGCCGCGATCGGGTCGTTCAGGATCGGCTCGGACTCCCAGATCTGGCGGAAGGCCGACTCGTCGAACTGGCCCTCGGCGGTCGCCGAGGCCAGCGTCTGGCTGTTGATCTCGGCCGCGTCGACCTTCCCGTTGACCAGGGCCAGCAGCGCCTCGGTGTGGCCGCCGGCGTACTCGGCCTTGACGTCCTTCTCGATCCCGGCGTCGATGAGCGCCTTGCGCGGCACCGCGTCACCGGAGGTGGAGCCCGACTCCGACAGCGCCAGGGTCTTGCCCTTGAGGTCCTCGACCGTCTTGATCGGCGAGTCCACGGGCACCCAGATGCCACCGGTGTAGGAGGAGACCTTGCCGTCCTCGCCGGCGAAGGAGGCCAGCGGCGTGGCGCCGGCCTGCTTCTGGGCGAAGACGTAGCCCAGCGGCCCGAACTGGCCGATGTCCAGCTTGCCGTTCTGCATGGCGAGGATCTCGGCGACGTACGTGTCGGAGATCTGCACGTCGACCTCGCAGCCGAGCTCCTCGCCCAGGGCCTTGCCCAGGGTCTCGTAGACGGGGATCAGGTTCTTGGGGTCCTCGAACGGCTCCACGCCCATGGTCAGGGTGCCGTCGGGGCAGATCTGGTCGGGGCCGACCTTGCCGCCCGCGGCGGCTGCGTCGGCGGGCTCGGGGGTCGCCTCGCCGCCGCAGGCGGCCAGGGCGAGGGTCAGCGTCGCAGCACCCGCGAGCGCGGTGAGGGAGCGCAGCTTGGACATGTCGGTTCTTCTCCTGTGATCAGAGCAGCTGGTCGAGAACGGTGGGCGCGAGGCCCAGTGCGGTGGTCATGCCGATGCCCGATGTCACCGAGACGACCCGGAGACCCGGGAACGGCTCGTCGACGAGGAAGTCGGTGTGCGGGGAGTCCGCGTAGACCCCTCGCCAGCGACGTCGGACGGTGAGCGGGGCCCCGAGCAGCCGCGCTCCTTCCCGCAGCACCAGCTCGGCGACGTACTCGTCGTCGAAGGGCAGGTGCGTGCGGTCGTAGTGGTGGGTGTCGCCCAGGACGATCGAGCCGGGCCGGCCGCCGGTTCCGGGGCGCTGGGTGAGCATGAGGTTCATGACGACGTCGAGGAGCTCCGGGTGGGCCTCCTCGAACTGACGGCGTACGCCGGCCGCAGCCGTCGTCTCGGCGAACCCGCCGTAGCGAAGCATGGAGAGCCCCGTCAGCACCGCGGGCTCGATCTCGACATCGCCCGGAGGCGCGACCTCGAGCATCTGCAGCCGGCAGCGGCGTACGCCTGCCTTCTCGGCCACCTCCGGGAAGAGTCGGTCGACGTCGTGGCCGGCGGGAACAGGGCGCGCGTGGCATCGGCCTCGAGCAGGCGGGCCTGCTCGAGGCCGCGGGCGGCGGCGAACTCCTCGAGCACGGCCATCTCGGCCTCGGTGCGAGCCACGACGACGGTGCCCGTCTCGTTCACCCCGAAACCCGCCCCCTCGCCGAGGGCGACCCAGCGGTCCCGGGCCGCGAGGGCGTACGTCAGCGCCTGGCCCGACTGGGCGGTGGCGCAGACGTGCCCGAAGTTGCGGACCGAAGCGCCGACGGCGCGCTCGTC
>NZ_JBHVKN010000241.1:0-7331 GCF_042798075.1 Nocardioides sp. NPDC057772 | reverse complement strand
TGGGGCGACTGCCCCCAACTTTGGCTGCCCACGAGCCGGTGGCGCTGCTGGGTCAGCGATTGTGGGGTGGGCTCCTGGTGGGTGCGTGCGCCGCCGTGGTCGGGGCACCCCACCCGCCCCCCGGCGGCCTCGAAGCGGATCTCAGGCACGTCGGCCGAGCAGCTTCGGGAAGGCGCGGTGGACCTGCGAGGCGACGACCGCGGCCACGGCGGCCTTGATGAAGTCGCCGATCCAGTAGGGAGCGTCGAACGCCGCCGCCTCGGGCAGGCCGACGCGGAGCACGATGGCCATCCCGATGATCCCGCCGACGTGGTTGATCACGACGCCGACGACGCAGGCGGCGAAAACCAGGAGCGGGTTGGTGCGGCGCGCGCGCAGGACGTACTTCACGAGCAGGCCGACGGCGAGCACCATGACCGGGAACGACCACAGGTAGCCACCGGTCACCCCGACGAAGACGCCGGGGCCGGAGGCGTGGCCGGCGAAGACGGGCAGGCCGGCGACGCCGAGGATGAGGTAGAGCATGACCGCCGCGGTGCCGCGCAGCGGGCCCAGCAGGGCACCGGTGAGCAGCAGCGCGAATCCCTGCAGTGTCAGGGGCACTCCGGCGCCGCCCATCGGGATGGCGGCGAGGTAGGAGCAGACCGCGATCAGAGCCGCGAAAGCGGCGATCAGCGCGAGGTCGGTGGTGTCGAGACGCGACGACGTGGCCGCGGGGGTCTCATCGGTGCTTGTGGGGGACTCGGTCATACTCGCTCCTGCGTACTCAGACCTGAACCTTGGTCAGGTGAACGGTGTTCAGGTTAAGGTCGACGTACATCTTCGTCCACTTCGTCCCATCACCCGGCCCCTGGGAGCAACATGCGATACCGCCGCGAGGACGTCGTCGCCCGCGCGCTGCAGGTCCTCGACGACTACGGTCTCGCCGACCTGACCATGCGCCGCCTCGGCACCGAGCTCGGCGTACGTCCCAGCGCGCTCTACCACCACTTCGCCAACAAGCAGTCCCTGCTGGCCGCGGTGGCCGACGAGATCCTGCTGCGCGGCCGGCACGAGCAGGCGGGAGCCTGGGACGTACGCGTCACCGGCATCTGCACCGACCTGCGCGACTCGTTGCTGGCCTACCGTGACGGCGCCGAGGTGGTCGCGACCGTGTGGGCCTTCGGACTGGGCGCGACCCAGCCCTACGACGACCTCGTCGCGGCGCTGAACGACGGCGGCCTCGGCGACCTCGCTCCGACCGCTGCCCGCACCCTGCTCCACTTCGTCTACGGTCACGCCGTCGACGAGCAGACCCACCTCCAGGCGGCCGCGGCAGGCGCGATCGAGGACGACGTACGCGACACCGATGACTTCGTCGCCGGCCTCGGTCTGATCGCCGCCGGCATCTCGATGGCCAAAGCCGTCCGCGAGGCCTCCGCCGACCGCTGACCCGGCTGCCGGTGTCGCTCGCCTCGACGGGTGGGTTCGGCATGGCGCACAGCCTGCCACCCGCCACCGACAACCAGGCTCAGTCGTGCTGGGCGAACCACTCGTCGAGGAGCGGCCAGGTGGTCTCCCGGGCGGCGCGACCGGTGAGCAGACCGAGATGGCCACCGGGGACGATCTCGAAGCGGAGCTCCTCGGCGCCGGTGAGCAGGTCGACCAACGGGCGGACGGAGGCGACCGGGCCGATGCCGTCGTTGGCGCCGGCGACGACGAGGGTGGGCTGCTTGACGTCGCGCAGGTAGACGCTGTGACCGTCGCCGAGATCGATCTGCCCGCTGAAGAGCGCGTTGGTGCGGAAGAAGTGGTGGTAGAGCTGCCCGAACGTACGCCCCGGGTAGGCGATGATGTTGTCGGTGAAGCGGTCGACCGCTTCGAGTTGGGCGAGGAACTCGCGGTCTGCCAGGTTGGACAGCTTCGCCACCGGCTTGGTGAACATCTTGTCGACCGAGGAGAGCTGGAAAGCCCACCTGACCAGCGGCTTCGGGGCGCCGCCGAAAGCCTGGTAGGCGGTGGTGACCAGGTTGCCAGGCGGCAGGTTGAGGAGCGGCCGCAGCGGCGCGATCAGCGGCACCTGACGTACGTCGCAGGGCGAGCCGAGCACCGCCAGCGAGGCGATCGGGAGGTCGGGGGAGTCGGCGGCGGTGAGCATCGTGAAGATCCCGCCCAGCGACCAGCCGACCACGTGCACCGGCCGACCGCCGGCGTGCTCGGAGACCGACCGGATCGCCTCGGGCACGACGTGAGCGATCCAGTGCTCGATGCCGAGGCTGCGGTCGGCGAAGTTCACCTCGCCGTACTCGACCAGATAGGTCGGCCGGTTCGTCTCCACCAGGTGCTCGACGACCGAGCAGCCGCGCCGCAGGTCGTAGCAGATCGCCGGCGCCGCCAACGGCGTCACCAGCAGCACGGGGTCTCCCTCGGGCGTCTCGCCCGCCACCGGACGGTAGTGGTAGAGCTCGCGCCGGGTGCCGTCGTCGATCAGCGTGCGCGGCATCGGTCGGACGTCGGCGAGCCCGCCGTAGAGGAAAGAGTGTGCGACGTTCCCCGCCGCGGCGCCGACCGTGGTGGCGATCGAGGCGGCAGTGCGTCGAGGGCGGGGAAGAATGGCCATTATGGGGTTAACGTAGCCCGGCGACCGAGGTCACGGCGGCAACACCGCCCACTGCGTGTGACGTCCGTTACGCCTCGAGGAGCCGCTCGCACTCGGCGATCAGGCGCTCCCGGAGCGGAGCGGCCCGCTCGGCGAAGGCGCGCTGGGCGGCGGCGTACTCCTGCTTGCCGGCGGCGGTCTCGATCCGGATCGGGGCGAGGCCGAGCTCGGCGAGGTCGTACGGGGCCGCCTTCATGTCCATCGTGCGGATCTCCCAGGCGAGCTCGAAGCAGTCGGCGACCAGGTCGGAGGAGACCAGCGGCGAGAGCCGGAAGGCGTGCTTGTAGAGGTCCATGTTGCCGTGCAGACACCCCGGCTGCTCGAAGTCCGCACGGTCGTCCGACCGCGGCGAGAGCGTGTTGAGCGAGAGCGCCGGGGGAGTGAAGAAGCGGTACGCGTCGAAGTGGCTGCACGCGATGCGGTGGGACTCGACCACACGGTCGGTGCCCGCAGTCCCCAGCCGCAACGGCCAGTCGGCGTGGCGTACCTGCTCCGGGGTCAGCTGGTAGACCATGGCCCACTCGTGGAGGCCGAAGCAGCCGAAATGGCCGTCGCGCGAAGCGGTCGCCCGAAGCAGCTTGAGCAGCGTCTCGACGAGCAGGCGCTTGTCGGCGAGGAAGTCCGCCGAGACCGTGCCGTTCGAATAGCCGCGCAGATCCGCGTACTCCGTGGCGTCCGACAGGGTCACCCCGAACCCCGGGTGCCAGCGCAGCAGCTGCGCGGGGCGGTAGGAGTAGTAGGTGAAGAGGAAGTCGTTGACCGGGTGCTTGACCCGGGCGCCGCGGCGGGCGAGATGCGGCTCGACATAGGGCGCCAGGCGCTCGCGGTGGGCGGCCGCGCGAGCGGTCCACTCCGAACGCGACAGCACCTCCACGACGGACAAGCCTACGAAGGCGGCGCATAGTGAAGTGAATCGTGGCGACGGGTCCGGATAGGCTCAGCCTGTGCGCATCGCCAGATTCACGACCAAGGGTGGCGAGCCCCAGTTCGGCGTCGTCATGGGGGACCTCGACGGCTACGGCCAGCTCAGCGAGGACGCGACCGTCGTCGCGCTCCAGGGCGACCCGCTGTTCTCGGGCATCAACCTCACCGATCAGGTCCACAAGTTCGACGACGTCAAGCTGCTCGCGCCGGTGATCCCGCGCAGCAAGGTGGTCGCGGTCGCCCGCAACTACGCCAAGCACGCCGCCGAGCTGGGCAACGAGGTGCCGGAGGAGCCGCTCTTCTTCATCAAGCCCAACACCGCGGTCTGTGGGCCGGACGACGCGATCCAGCGCCCCGCGGGGGTCGAGGACCTCCACTTCGAGGGCGAGCTCGCGATCGTGATCGGCCGGATCTGCCGCGATGTCCCGCAGGAGAAGGTGAAGGACGTCATCTACGGGATGACGGTCGCCAACGACGTGACCGCCCGCGACGTCCAGCGCCGGACGAAGCACTTCTCCCAGGCGAAGGGCTACGACACCTTCTGCCCGCTCGGTCCCTGGATCGAGACCGAGGTCGAGCTCGAGCAGCTCGCTGCCGGCGTACGCATCCAGACATTCCTCAACGGTGACGTCGTCCAGGACGGGTCCACGAAGGACCTCGTCCACGACATCCCGAAGCTGATCGCCCACATCACCAGCGTCATGACGCTGCTGCCGGGCGATGTGATCCTCACCGGCACCCCCGAGGGTGTCGGCCCCATGGAGCCCGGCGACGAGATCGAGATCTTCGTCGAAGGGCTCGGAGCTCTGACGAACAAGGTGGCACAGCGTTGAACAACACAATCGACCCGAAGGACTACCGGGTCCGGATGGCGCCCTCGCCGACGGGGTCGCCCCACGTCGGCCTGGTCCGGACGGCCCTGTTCAACTGGGCCTTCGCCCGCCACCACGGCGGCACCTTCGTCTTCCGCATCGAGGACACCGACAAGGCGCGCAACACCCAGGAGTCCTACGACGGGCTCATCGACCTGATGCGCTGGCTCGGCCTCGACTGGGACGAGGGCGTCGAGGTGGGTGGCCCCTACGGCCCCTACCGCCAGTCGGAGCGCTCGGAGATCTACGCCGACGCGCTCGGTCGCCTGCGCGCCTCCTCCTACGTCTACGAGTGCTACTGCACCGGCGAGGAGACCACCGCCCGCTACGAGGAGCGGCTTGCCGCCTACAAGGCCGCCAAGGCCGCCGGTGAGAAGGGCGAGGCGCCCGCTCAGGGCTACGACAACCACTGCCGCAACCTGAGCGAGGACCAGATCAAGGCGTACGAGGCGGAGGGCCGCTCCTCGGTGCCGCGGTTCCGCATGCCCGACGGCTCGATCACCTTCAACGACCTCGTCCGCGGCGAGGTGACCTTCGAGACCAAGCACGTCCCCGACTACGCGCTCGCGCGCGCCAACGGCGACCCGCTCTACACGCTCACCGCGCCGGTCGACGACGCCACCATGAACATCACCCACGTGTTCCGTGGCGAGGACCTGCTCTCCTCGACCCCGCGCCAGATCGCGCTCTTCGACGCGTTCGTCGAGATCGGCCTGGCCGAGCGTGCGCCCGAGTACGGTCACCTGCCCTACGTGATGGGCCAGGGCAACAAGAAGCTCTCCAAGCGCGACCCGGAGGCGCACGCGCTGAAGTACCGCGAGGAGGGGTTCCTGCCCGAGGGTCTGCTCAACTACGTGGCGCTGCTCGGCTGGGCGATCGCGGCCGACCGCGACATCTTCACCATGGAGGAGATGGTCGAGGCCTTCGAGATCTCCGACGTCGTCAAGAACCCGGCCCGCTTCGACATCAAGAAGGCCGAGGCGATCAACGCCTCCCACATGCGGCTGCTGCCGGTCGAGGAGATCACCCACCGGGTGATTCCCTACCTCAAGGCCGACGGCGTCATCGGCGACCCGGTGCACGACGCCGACGCGCAGATGCTGGAGGCGGCGATGCCGCTGGTCGCCGAGCGGATCAACAAGCTCGGCGAGGCCTCCGACATGCTGCGCTTCCTCTTCGTCCCGGAGGCCGAGTTCACCCTCGACGAGGAAGACGCCGCCAAGCTGCTCGACGAGGAGGGCCTGGGCGTCGTCCAGGCTTCGTACGACGCTCTCTCGGGTCTCTCGACGTGGTCGACGGCCGAGATCCAGGACGCGCTGACCGCGGCCCTGATCGACGGCCTCGGGCTCAAGCCGCGCAAGGCGTACGGCCCGGTGCGGGTCGCGGTGACGGGCAAGCGGATCAGCCCGCCGCTGTTCGAATCCATCGAGCTGCTCGGCCGGGAGCGTACGCTGGGGCGCCTGAAGGCGGTTCTCGGGAGGAGCTGAACGTGGCAGGACGGGCAGGATGAGCACGGTCATGGAGCCGCCCTCGGGACTGGCGTACTACGAGGTGCAGCGCAGCGGGCGCAGCGGCTGGGGGCGACCCCTGGTCGGACTCATCCTGATCGGACTGTGCGTCTTCTTCGTCTCGCCGGCCGTGGTGCTGGCCGGGTTCGAGGTCTTCTTCGTGCTCGCCGGCGACGACGTCGAGACCGGGATGGCCCGGGTGGCCGACGTGGAGAACGTCACGCCGGAGTCGCTGGCTTTCCTGCTGCTGTCGCTGGCCGGGGCGATCCCGGCGGCGATGCTGCTGTGCTGGGGGCTGCACGGGCTGCGGCCCGGGTGGCTCGCCTCGGTCGAGCGCCGGATCCGCTGGCCGTGGCTGCTGCAGTGCCTCGGGATCGCGGCGGTCACGATGGTGGTCACCATCATCATCGCCTCCCGGCTGCCGATCCCGGGCGACGACCTCGGCCCGAGCACGCTCAACCCCTACACGAGCACGATGCGCGACTTCGTGCTCGTGATCGTGCTGCTCACCCCGCTGCAGGCGGCGGGGGAGGAATACCTCTTCCGTGGCTACATCTTCCAGACCTTCGGCTCGCTGTTCGGCGGGATGGCCTGGGCACGGACCGTCTCGGTGACGATCACCGCGTTGCTGTTCGCCTTCGCCCACGGGTCCCAGGATCTGCCGCTGTTCCTGGACCGGTTCGCGTTCGGGATCGTGGCCGGCATCTGTGTGATCGCCACCGGCGGCATCGAGGCCGGCATCGCGCTGCACGTCCTCAACAACTTCGTCAGCCTCGGCATGGCGGTCGCCTTCGGCGACATCTCGACGGTGCTCAACACCACCGAGGGCTCGTGGTGGCGGATCCCGGTGACGCTGGTCCAGTCGGGTGTCTTCCTCGCTCTGACCGTCTGGGCGGCGCGATCAGCAGGCCTCTCGACCACGACGAAGAGGCCCTGAGTCGGGCACAGTGGGCGTGCCGATTTCGTCGCCGAGGGCCCTCGCCGGTAATGTTTCCTCTCGGTTCGAGGGAGAAATCCCCTGGGCCGGATCGTCCTTGTGAGGTTTAGTCCAGCAAGGCGATGGGCTATGGTGTAATTGGCAACACGACTGGTTCTGGTCCAGTTATTCTAGGTTCGAGTCCTAGTAGCCCAGCGGATCCTCTCCGGAGGATTTGGGAGTCACCGAAGCGGTTCGCTAAGGTTTCACCCGCTGCAAGCCCCCGTCGTCTAGCGGCCTAGGACGTCGCCCTCTCACGGCGGTAACGCCGGTTCAAATCCGGTCGGGGGTACCACGCAGGAAGGGCCCCGAGTCATTGACTCGGGGCCCTTCGTCATTTCTGTCGCCGGTATGGACACGCCTGCGCGGCGGGGCGGTGCCGATGTGGGGGATCGGCAGGTCATCCGGTAATG
>NZ_JBHVKN010000240.1:0-7479 GCF_042798075.1 Nocardioides sp. NPDC057772 | reverse complement strand
CCCTAGCGGCGACCACCGACAACCCACTCAGATCTTGGTGCGGTGAAAGCTCTGGAAGCTGCGTGAGGCGGTCGGGCCGCGCTGGCCCTGGTAGCGGCTGCCGTACTTCTCGCTGCCGTAGGGGTTCTGCGCGGGCGAGGTGAGCCGGAAGAAGCAGTACTGACCGATCTTCATGCCCGGGTAGAGCTTGATCGGCAGCGTCGCGACGTTGGCCAGCTCGAGCGTCACGTGGCCGGAGAAGCCCGGGTCGACGAAGCCGGCGGTGGCGTGGGTGAGCAGCCCGAGGCGCCCCAGCGAGCTCTTGCCCTCCACCCGCGCGGCGATGTCGTCGGGCAGGGTCACCGTCTCGTACGTCGACCCGAGCACGAACTCCCCCGGGTGCAGGATGAACGGCTCGTCGCCCTCGGTCTCGATCTGCCGGGTGAGCTCGGACTGGTCCACGGCCGGGTCGATCGTGGCGTACTTGTGGTTGTCGAAGACCCGGAAGAACCGGTCCAGACGTACGTCGACGGACGACGGCTGCAGCATCGACTCGTCCCAGGGGTCGATGACGATCCGGCCGTCGTGGATCTCGGTCAGGATGTCCTTGTCGCTCAGCAGCACGGGGCAAATCTAGCCCAGCCCAGACCTGACGCGACCGCCGCTGCGTGCGGTTGAATCTGAGGCATGGCACTGGATGCGCTGATCCCGGGCGGCTATCGCCGGTACGTCGCGCTGGGCGACTCGTTCACCGAGGGCGTCGGCGACACCGACCTGCGCCGCCCGAACGGCGTACGCGGCTGGGCCGATCGGGTCGCTGAGGTGATGGCCGAGCGGTCCCCTGAGTTCGGCTACGCCAACCTCGCCGTCCGTGGGCGCGGGATCGACCGGATCGTCAAGGAGCAGGTGGCGCCGGCGATCGCGCTCGAGCCGGACGTGGTGACGATCTACGGCGGGTCGGTCGACCTGATGTGGCCACATGTGAACATCGACGAGCTGCTCGCGACCTACGAGTCCGCGATCGGCGACCTGGTCGAGACCGGCGCGAAGGTGCTGGTCTTCACGGCGTACGGCGCACGGGCGTCGACCGTCGGGCGGCTGATGCGCGGGCGCTTCGCGGTCTACAACGAGGCCGTCCGCGAGATCGCGCAGCGGCGCGGGGCCACGCTCGTCGACTTCTGGCGGATGACCGAGTACGACGACGCGGGCTACTGGGACGGACACGGCTTCCTCGGCGCACCCGGCCACCAGCTGATGGCGATCAAGGTCCTCGACACCCTCGGCGTACGCCACCACCTGCCGACGCCCAAGCCGCTGGTCGTCATCGAGGAGCCGGGCCCGAGCGGCCTGACAGCCCCGATCCGCGAGGTCCGGCGGCTGGCGGCCCGAGCTCTCCCCTGGGCCGTACGCCGCATGCTGCGCGGCCCCGTCGGCGACGGGCTGTCGGCACGCTACCCCCGGTTGACGCGACTTTCCTGAACCGGTTTCACACCAGACTGGGAGTGTGGGGTAACATCCTGGTCGCACCTGCGGACGTAGCTCAGTTGGTAGAGCGCAACCTTCCCAAGGTTGATGTCGCGAGTTCGAGCCTCGTCGTCCGCTCCACGGATCCAGGTCGTGCCGTTTGGCACGGCCTGTTTCGGTTCACTTGCACGATCCAAGTGATACGGCACACGATCGCGGGTGTTCGCGGGTTGCGTCCATTAAGATTGGGTTTCAGTTTTCCAATCTCTGTGTGAACGACGCGTAAAGGATCACTCGCCATGCCCGCGGGCTCGAGCACCCGATTCACCGACGGACGAGTCCCCGACCACGGCATCGGAGACCTGTTCACCTACGAGGCACGCCTGCAGGCGCGACTCGACGTCGAGGCAGCTCTGGCCGAGGCCGAGGCAGCCGTGAAGGTGATCCCCGCGGAGGCCGGCGAGGCGATCGCCGAGGCCGCCGATCTGGACAAGCTCGATCTGGAGCGCATCGAGAAGGCCACCGCGGAGCACAGCCACCCGCTGACCCCGCTGGTCGAGGAGCTCTCCCGGGTCGTCGGCAAGAAGCACGGCGGCTGGGTCCACTGGGGCGCCACCACGCAGAACATCACGCAGACCGCCGACCTGATCCTGATGCGCCAGGCGCACGACACGATCCTCGACCTGCTGGGTGACCTGCTCCGCTCGCTGTCGAAGGTCGCCGAGGCCGGCGCCGAGGTGCCGATGCCGGGACGTACGCACTCCCAGCACGCGGTGCCGATCACCTTCGGCTTCAAGGTCGCCATCTGGATCGACGAGATCGCAGCGCACGTCGACCGGCTGCGCTCCGTCGAGGACCGCGTCTTCCGACTCCTGATGGGCGGGGCCGCCGGCACCATGGCGTCCTTCGGCTCCCATGCCCGCGCCATCGAGACCGAGACCGCCTCCCGGCTCGACATGGGCTCGATGCCGGTGCCTTCGCGCGCGATCAACGACGGCATGGTCGAGTGGGTCTCGATCCTCGGTCTCCTCGGCGGCACTGCCGGCAAGATCGGCAAGGACGTCTACTCGATGATGCAGCCCGAGTTCGGTGAGGCCTTCGAGCCGATCCCCGAGGGCACCATCGGCTCCTCGACGATGCCCCACAAGCGCAACCCGCAGCTGACGTTGGACGTGATCACCGCCGCCACCCAGCTGCGCGGACTCGTGGCCCCGGCGATGGAGTCGATGCTCCACGACCACGAGGCCAACGGCGCCATGACCGGCATCCTCGAGGACGCGGTCGCCCAGGCGTCGCAGCTCGCCGGGGACGTCCTCGCCCGGCTCGTGGTCATCTTCACCGGCCTGACCTTCGACGAGGACCGGATGCGCGCCAACCTGGCCCTCTCCGGCGGCCTGATCGGCTCCGAGTCGCTGATGCTCGAGCTCGGCGAGCGCATCGGCCGCCAGGTCGCCCACGACGTCGTCTTCGAGCTCGCCCAGCGCTCCGCGGTCGAGGAGCTCGACTTCGCCTCGCTGCTCGCCGCCTCCCCCGAGGTCTCGGCCCACTTCAGCCGCGCCGAGATCGCCGACCTGCTCGACCCCTGCCGCCACCTCGGCGAGTCCGCCAACATCGCCCGCGCCATGGCCGAGCACGCCCGCCGGGTCGCGGACACCATTCAGATCCCGAGCGTTTAGCAAGAGCCCACGGGCCTCGTAGGATCGCAGCGTGGCTTTCGAAGGTTTTCCCGTTGCGGCGCTCGACTTCTACGACGACCTCGAGGTCGACAACACGAAGTCGTTCTGGGAAGCCCACAAGCACATCTACAAGGAGTCGGTGCACGCGCCGATGAAGGCGCTCACCGACGAGCTGGCCGAGGAGTTCGGCAGCGCCAAGATCTTCCGGCCCTACCGCGACGTACGTTTCTCGAAGGACAAGCTTCCCTACAAGACCCACCAGGGAGCCTTCGTGGCGGTCGCGCCGCAGACCGGCTACTACGTCGAGGTCTCGCCCCGCGGCATCCGCACCGGCGGTGGCTGCTACTGGTTCGAGCCGCCCCGGCTGGCCGCCTTCCGCGACGCCATCGTCCACGACCACTACGGCGCCGACCTGGAGAAGCGCCTCGCGGTCGCGGAGAAGAAGGGCTACGAGGTCACCGGCGACCGCCTCAAGACCGCGCCGCGCGGTTTCGACAAGGACCACCCCAAGATCGAGCTGCTCCGCCACAAGTCGATCCACCTCGGCCGCACCATCGGCTTCGAGCCGATCATCCACACCTCCGAGCTGGTCGGTGAGGTGAAGAAGGACTGGCGGGCCGTACGTCCCCTGGTCGAGTGGATCGCCGAGCACGCGATCGCCTGAATTCCCGGGCGCCGCCACGCGATACCCACTACGGTGTCCGTCGTGCGTAGCCCCATCCTGCTGGCCGGCGCAGTCTCGCTCCTGGCCATTCCCGGACTCGTTCTGCTGACCTCGCCCGGCAGCTCCGCCGCATCTACCTGTGGTGGGCTGACGGTGACCGTCGACCTCAACCGCGGCGAGACGCGGTCCGATGCGGCCTTCCGCGATGTCATCCTCGGCACCCCCGGCGCCGACTCGATCACCGCCGACTCCAACGACGTCGTCTGCGGTGGCTCCGGGAACGACCAGATCCGCGGCGGAAGTCGCGTGCTCGCCGGGCCCGGGAACGACGAGATCCGGGGCAGCAAGTGGGCAAGCGGGGAGTCAGGCAGCGACACGCTCCACGGGACGTCCGGCGACGACGAACTCACCGGCGGCACGGGCGCCGACACCATCGACGGCGGACTCGGAAGCGACACACTCGCTGGGCACTACATCTCCGGCACGTTCGACTCCACGGCGGGAACCGACGGCGGCGACCGCCTCTACGGCGGCAGCGGTCGGGACTTCCTGTCCGGTCAGGGGGGCAACGACCTCCTCTACGGCGAGGACGGCTCAGACGCGCTGAACGGCAACAGCGGCAACGACCGGATGTGGGGCGCCGCGGGAGACGACACCCTCCGAGGCGGAACCGGGGATGACCAGATCTACGCCAGCTACGGCGCCGACGCCGTCGTCGGCGACAGCGGCGCCGACCTCATCTACGGCAACGCAGGGCGGGACAGCCTTTACGGCATGGCAGGCAACGACCGGATCTACGGCGGTTCGGGCCGCGACTGGCTCAAGGGATTCAGCGGTGCCGACTACCTGGCCGCAGGCGCCGACGGCGACTCGCTCGTCGGCGGAGACGGCCGCGATCGACTTCTCGGGGGCGGCGGCGACGATCGGCTCAACGGCGGTCTGCTCGCCGATGTCGTACATGGCGAGTCCGGCGCCGATCAGTGCGCCTCCGAACCCGGCGCCGGCGTGACGTACTCCTGCCTGGTCACACGGAACCTGTCGACCGGCCCGCCGAGCGGCGGCATCTACTGGACCCCCTGACCGGGACCACACGAGATAGTCCGACTATCTGGCGCTCATGCTGAGGTGAAGCTCGCCATCGTGCGCTCGGGCTCCCAGAAGGCTTTCATGGACTTGATGCGGCCCTCGTCGTTGACGGTGTAGACCATGATCAGGTCGGTGGTGGTGTGGCTGCCGTCGGGGAACGACGTCTTGATGCGGCCGACGTTGGCGCAGGTGTTGCCGCCGGGGTTGGCGAAGGAGTCGTTGATCTCGAACTCGAACTTGTGGACCGAGGCGATCGCCTTCTCCCAGAACGCCTTGAGCCCCTCGTGACCGTGGTGACCCTTGCCCTCGGGGTCGAACATCGATGGCCCCACGGGGTCCTCGAGCACGCAGTCCTCGGCATAGATCGTCAGCCACTCGTCGAGGTCCCCCTTGGCGACGGCGGCATAGGAGCGCTGGCCGGCCGTACGTGCGGGGTGTTCGTCGTCGGGGGCGTTCCAGGTGATGGCGTCGGAGGAGATCATGCGGCAGATCGTACGCCGAAACTGAAACGTGTTCTACCGACCCTCGTCGCTCGCCCCGCTGAGCCACCTTCGGCACCGCTGTGACGAAGAACCCTACCTGTGAGTAGCCCCGGGCTTGCCACCCCTTGAGGGCGAGCCTATTCTTGATGTTACCCGCCAGTAGTGCGTGCCGATCGGCGCTCCCGCAACTGGTACATCCGACAAAGGTTATGAAGGTGGATCAGTGAGCCACTACAAGAGCAATCTCCGCGACATCGAGTTCAACCTGTTCGAGGTCTTCGGGACCGACAAGGTTCTCGGCACCGGTCCGTTCGCGGACCTGGACGTCGACACCGCGAAGGAGATCCTCGCCGAGGTCGAGCGTCTTTCGCGCGAGGACCTCGCGGAGTCGTTCGTCGAGGCCGACCGCAACCCGCCGGTCTTCGACCCCAAGACCAACACCGCTCCGGTCCCGGCCGCGTTCAAGAAGTCGTACGACGCGTGGATGGAGTCGGGCTTCTGGAGTCTGCAGACCCCGGAGGAGATCGGTGGCCAGGTGGCCCCGAACTCGCTGATCTGGGCGACCGCCGAGATGCTGCTGGGCGCCAACCCGGCGATCTGGATGTACGGCGCCGGCCCGTTCTTCTCGAAGGTCGTCTTCGAGAACGGCAACGACCGCGACAAGCGCATCGCCGAGATCATGGTCGAGCGCCTGTGGGGCTCCACCATGGTGCTGACCGAGCCCGACGCGGGCTCCGACGTCGGCGCCGGCAAGACCTTCGCCACCCCCAACGAGGACGGCTCCTGGAACATCACCGGCGTCAAGCGCTTCATCACCAGCGCCGAGTCGGACCTGCAGGAGAACATCATGCACCTCGTCCTCGCCCGCCCGAAGGGCGTCGAGGGCGTCGGCGGCCCGGGCACCAAGGGCCTCTCCCTCTTCCTGGTGCCGAAGTACCACTTCGACCACGAGACCGGTGACCTCACCGGCGAGCGCAACGGTGTGTACGTCACCAACGTCGAGCACAAGATGGGCATCAAGGTGTCCAACACCTGCGAGCTCACCTTCGGCGACCCGCAGGTCGGCGGCGGCGAGCCCGCCAAGGGCTGGCTGCTGGGCGAGGTCCACGACGGCATCCGCCAGATGTTCGACGTCATCGAGAACGCCCGGATGATGGTCGGCACCAAGGCCATCGCGACCCTGTCGACCGGCTACCTGAACGCGCTGGAGTACGCCAAGACCCGTGTCCAGGGCGCCGACCTGACCAACGCCGCCAAGGACGCCCCGCGCGTCACGATCACCCACCACCCCGACGTACGCCGCTCGCTGCTGGTGCAGAAGTCGTTCGCCGAGGGCATGCGCGCGCTGGTCTACTACACGACCTCGTGGCAGGAGAAGGTCGTCCTCACCGAGGACGGCTCCGACGAGAACAAGCTGGCCGCCGCGGTCAACGACCTGCTGCTCCCGATCGTCAAGGGCTACGGCTCCGAGCGCGCCTGGACCCTGCTCGGCACCGAGTCGCTGCAGACCTTCGGCGGGTCGGGCTTCCTGCAGGAGTACCCGATCGAGCAGTACGTCCGCGACGCCAAGATCGACTCGATCTACGAGGGCACCACGGCGATCCAGGGCCAGGACTTCTTCTTCCGCAAGATCGTGAAGAACCAGGGCGCTGCGCTCGGCCACGTCGCCGGCGAGATCCAGGCGTTCCTCGACAACGAGGGATCCGCCGAGCTCAAGGAGTCGCGTGCCCTGCTCGCGACCGCGCTCGAGGACGTCAACGCGATCGTCGGCCACATGTTCAACGACCTGATGGCCTCCCAGGAGGAGATCACCAACATCTACAAGGTCGCCCAGAACACCTCGCGCCTGCTGCTCGCCGTCGGCGACATCGTGGTCGCGTGGCTGCTGCTGCGCCAGGCCGAGGTCGCCCTCGCCGCCCTGGCCGGCGACCCCGGCAAGGACAAGGACTTCTACACCGGCAAGGTCGCCGCCGCGAAGTTCTTCGCCTCCTACAACCTGCCGAAGCTGACCGCTGAGCGGGCCATCGCCGAGGCGGTCGACAACTCGATCATGGACCTGCCCGAGTCGGCCTTCTGATTCCCAGGTTCTGACCAGCAGTACGCAGCGGCCCGCCCGGTTCTCCGGGCG
>NZ_JBHVKN010000239.1:0-7502 GCF_042798075.1 Nocardioides sp. NPDC057772 | reverse complement strand
ATCCACGCCGGGCGCCCGTGATGACCTAGGTCTCAGCCCTTCGTCAGGACCGAGGTGCGCTCGGGATAGGGCAGGGTCGGGGTGAGCCCGGCGTGGATGGTCTCCTTCAGCCCCGAGGCGGCGATGGCGTCGACGTAGCGCTTGCGGCGGCTGTTGTCGAAGACGATGATCCCGCCGGGAGCGAGCCGATCCTTGGCCTTCTCCAGGCACGCCTCCCGGGCACG
The DNA here is from genome assembly GCF_042798075.1 of Nocardioides sp. NPDC057772. Lineage (NCBI taxonomy): Bacteria > Bacillati > Actinomycetota > Actinomycetes > Propionibacteriales > Nocardioidaceae > Nocardioides > Nocardioides sp. NPDC057772. Next base: position 7,278 of record NZ_JBHVKN010000239.1, on the reverse strand, counting down.
CCCGTCGATCACCACGAGGTCGAACTCGCCGTCGACGTCGTCGATGGAGTTGACGTACGCCTGGAAGTCGAGGCCCGCGTGGCCCTCCTTCTGGGACGGGAAGACCGGGTTGTCGCTGGCGACCGGCTCGATGACCCGCAGCGAGATCTTCTCCTCGCCGGCGAGCTCGGCCTGCATCATCTCGCCGAAGCCCTTGTGGTGCTCGACAGAGTGGATCTCGTCGGCACGGCGGGAGAGCCAGATGGTGGACGCGCCGGAGCCGTACTCGTAGACCCGGATCGGGTGCTCACGCTCCCCCAGCCAGGCGTCGACGGCGGTGATCGCGTCGTAGGTCCACCACGGCACGTCCAGCTTCGCCATCGCCAGGGAGTCGTAGACCTTGGTGAGCGAGTGGGCCCAGTGGCGCCAGCGCTGCTCGACCGGCGGCGCGGTCTCCTTCGCGAGTCCCGTCTTCGTCAGCCCGCGACCGACGGCCTTGAGGGAAGCGGCGTAGGACTGCTTGGCCAAGGAAAGCGGGGAACGGCCTGAGGTGGACATTGATCTCCAGAGAAAGAATGGCGGACTGCACGTGAGACGATACCGGCGAACCGTGCCCGTTACTCGGAACGTTCTGCCAAACGCTTGGTGAGTCGCGCGAGAACATCCGGGGGCAGGAAAGCGGACACATCCCCACCGAAAGTGGCCATCTCCTTGATCAGGCTGGAGGAGACCGCGGCCCAGCGCGGGTCGTTGAGCAGGAAGACCGTCTCGACCCTGGTCATGTGGGCGTTCATCTGCGCCATCGGCGCCTCGTACTCCAGGTCGGGCGCGCCGCGCAGCCCCTTCACGATCGCCTGGGCGTCGATCTCGACGCAGAAGTCGGTGACCAGACCGGTGAACGCCTGGACCCGGACGTTGCCCAGCGGGGCGGTGATCTCGGAGATCATCTCCATCCGCTCCTCGGGCGTGAACAACCGCTTCGACTTCGAGGGGTTGACCCCGACGGCGACGACGACCTCGTCGAAGAGCGCCGAGGCGCGGGTGAAGATGTCGAGGTGGCCGAAGGTGGGTGGGTCGAACGACCCCGGGCACACCGCGCGACGCGTCATTGCTTCTCTCTCCTTGGATGTCAGCCGGGTTCAGTCCGGCGCCGTGCCGTACCAGAGCGTGGTCTCGCCGTACTTCTTCGACCTCTGGTCGGTGAACCCGTCGGGCCACACCGGCTCCGGGCTGCGCGCGGACCGCTCGACGACGACCAGGGCGCCCGGCACCAGCCAGCCGTGCTTGACCAGCAGCGCGATGTCCTCGGCGACCGCGTCGTCCGAGAGCGGGTAGGGCGGGTCGAGGAAGACCAGGTCGTAGGGAGCCGCCGGCGGTGTCACCAGGGTGCTCGCGACGGTCGCCGCGACCACGTTGGCCCGTGGGAAGCCGAGCTCCTTCGCGTTGGAGCGGATCACTCCGGCCGTACGCCGGTCCGACTCGACCAGGGTCACGACGCCGGCGCCGCGGGACCAGGCCTCCAGCCCGACCGCGCCGGTGCCGGCGTAGAGGTCGAGGAAGCGCAGCCCGGCCAGGGAGCCGTAGGCGGACTCGATCGCCGAGAAGAGCGCCTCGCGGACCCGGTCGGTGGTAGGACGGGTCCGCACCCCTCTGGGAGCGAGTAGGCGCCGCCCTCCTGCGACGCCTCCGATGATCCGAGTCATTGGGACACCTTAGGACTTTTCCAAGTAGTCGGCCGAGGCGGACTCCTCGATCTCCGCGACCCGCTCGGCCAGGAGCGGCGCGCTGGTGAGCTCGACGTCCTTCTCCAGGAGGGACTCGGCCGCCTCGCGGGCCTGCAGGATCGTCTCCTCGTCGCGGAGCACCCGCAGGCTCTCCAGGCTCGACCGCCGACCCGACTGGGAGGCGCCGAGCACGTCGCCCTCGCGACGCTGGTCGAGGTCGACCCGGGAGAGCGCGAACCCGTCGGTGGTCCCGGCGACCGCGTCGAGACGGGTGCGGGCCGGGGTGCCGGCCTCGGCGTGGGAGACCAGCAGGCACAGACCGTGCAGCCCGCCTCGGCCGACTCGGCCGCGCAGCTGGTGGAGCTGGGAGACACCGAAGCGGTCGGCGTCGAGAATGACCATGGTGGTGGCGTTGGGTACGTCGACGCCGACCTCGATCACCGTGGTGGCGATCAGCACATCGATGTCCCCGGCAGCGAAGGCGCTCATCGTGCGCTCCTTCTCCTCGGCCGGGAGCTTGCCGTGGAGCTTGGCGACGTTCAGCCCGTGCAGCGGCCCGGTGGTCAGCTCCTCGGTGACCTCGTCGACGGCGGAGAGCTGGCCCTTGGCGGAGGCGACCTCGTTGCCGTCGGCGTCGAAGTCCCGCTGGTCGCTCTCGCCCTGCTCGGACTCGTCGCCGCTGATCCGCGGCGCGACGACGTAGACCTGGTGGCCCTTCTCGACCTCTTCCCGGACACGCTCCCAGACCCTGGTGATCCACCCGGGGTGGTCGACGAGCGAGACCAGGTTGGTCTGGATCTCGGCGCGTCCGGCCGGGAGCTCCGTCAGCGTGGAGACCTCGAGGTCGCCGAAGACGGTCATCGCGACCGTGCGCGGGATCGGCGTCGCGGTCATCACCAGCAGGTGGGGCGGGGTGCCGGCCTTGTCGGTCAGGGCGGCGCGCTGTTCGACGCCGAAGCGGTGCTGCTCGTCGACGACGACCAGGCCGAGGTCGTCGAACATCACCTGGTCCTGCAGCAGCGCATGGGTGCCGACGACGATCCCGGCCTCGCCGGTGGCGATCCGGCTCAGCGGCCCTTTGCGCTGGGTCTTGGTCATCGAGCCGGTGAGCAGCTCGACATGGGTCTGCTCCTGGTCACCGGCGAAGAGCCCGCCGGCCATCCCGCTGGCGGCCAGGTCTCCGAGCATCGCGGTGATCGAGCGGTGGTGCTGCTGGGCGAGCACCTCGGTCGGCGCCAGCAGCGCGGCCTGGCCGCCGGAGTCGACGACCCGCAGCATCGCCCGCAGCGCGACCAGCGTCTTGCCGGAGCCGACCTCGCCCTGGAGCAGGCGGTTCATCGGATGGGGCTGGGCCAGCGCGGTCTCGAGCTCGTTGCCGATCGTCTCCTGCCCCTTGGTGAGGGTGAACGGCAGTCGCTCGTCGAAGGCCTCGAGCAGGTGGTGGACCCCGCCGGTACGGGCGGTGGTGCCCAGCGCCTGCAGAGCCCTCCTCCTCCGACCGAGGACCAGCTGCAGCCCGAGCGCCTCCTCGAACCGGAACCGGTGCTGGGCGCGCTGGACGTCCTTGGGCTCATGAGGCGCGTGGATCAGATCGAGCGCGTCGCGCAGCCCCGGCACGTCGTACGTCTCCCGCAGCTGCTCGGGGAGCACGTCGGTGACGTCCTCGACGACCTGCCGGGCGAACCGCACCGCGCGCATGACGTCCCAGTGCTGGAGTCCCGCGGTGAGCGGGTAGATCGGGAAGAGCTCGGTCAGCTCCTCGACCGCCATCTGGTTGTCGGCCGCCTCAGCGGCGTTCTCGGAGTCGGAGGGGTCGCCGAAGACAACCATCTGCGGGTTGGCCAGCTGCCACTCGCCGCGGAACGAGCCCGCCTTGCCGACGAAGACCCCGCGGGTGCCCGGCGCGAGCACGCCGCGGCGCCACTCGGCGATCCGCTGGGACTTGGAGAAGAAGGTGAGCTGCAGGTCGGCGGCGCCGGCCTTGAGCTGGGTCTCGACACGATAAGCGGGCCGGCCGGTGCGGCGGTCGGTGTGTTGGCGCACCACGCTGCGGACGACCTCGCCGAGCACGGTGAGCATCTCGCCCTCGTGCAGCTGTGGCGTCTGGCTGAGGTCGGCGGTGCGCAGGTAGCGCCGCGGGAAGTGGTAGAGCAGGTCGCCGACGGTGCGCAGGCCGAGGCCCTTGGTGAACTTCGAGGCGTGCTTGCTGTTGCCCAGCACGGACTCGATCGGCGACTCGAGGGTGATCGCCACCGTCTCTTCTCCTCTACTCGACCGACATCAGGAGGGGGTAACGCTCCTGGCCTCCGTCGTACACCATCACATCAACGGCCGGATGGTTGGCAGCCAGCCACGCCGCGACGCCTTGGGCGAGCTCGCCGGTGGGGTCCTCCAGGCCGGAGACCAGCGTGACCAGCTCGCCGCCACCGCCGATGAGCCGGGCGAGGACGTAGGTCGCGCATGTCTCCAGGTCTGGGCCGACCTTGACGAAGTCGCCGTCGAGCACCCCGAGCGCATCGCCCGGCATACACGGCCCCGCCATCGTAATCGCTCGGGTGTTCGAGATGGTGACGGCGCCGTGCCGCGCGTGTCGCGCGGTGGCGGTCATCTCCAGCACGTCCTTGTCGAACTTCCGGCCGGGCTCGTGGACCGCGATCGCGGCCAGGCCCTGCACCTGGCTGCGGGTCGGGATCACCGCGACGTTGATGTCGAGGTCGTCCTCGGCGGTGCGAGCGGCCGCCTCGGCCGACTGCCGGGTCGGGGCGTCGTTGGGCAGCACGATCACCTCGGAGGCGCCGGAGGCGGTGATCGCCTCGAGCAGCTCCGAGGTCGTCGGCCGTCGATGCGGGCCGCCCTCGATCACGATCGCGCCGGCGCCACGGAAGAGCTCGGCCAGACCCGGCCCGGCGGCGAACGCGATGACCGCCCGGCCGGTGCGGGTGCCGTGCCGGTGGGCCTGGCCGGCGATCTGCTCGGCGAAGTGGGTCACGTGGATCCGATGGGGCCGCCCGGCAGCGATCCCGGCCTCGATCGCGGCGCCGACGTCGTCGACATGGACGTGGACGTTCCAGATGCCCTCGCCGCCGACGACGACCAGCGAGTCGCCCAGCGGCTGGAGCCGCTTGCGGAGATCGGGGATGGCGGCGTCCTCGGCGTCGAGCAGGTACATCACCTCGTACGCCGGGCCACCCGGCTCCAGGGCGTGACCATCTGCCCCGCCCAGACCCGCCGGGATCGGGATGGGAATGTGCGGGGCCGGCGCCTGGGGGCTCGGACGGCGCCCGGTCAGGGCGGTGTCGAAGGCGTCGAGGAGCACGCAGATGCCGCGACCACCGGCATCGACCACCCCGGCAGCGGCCAGCGTCGGCAGCTGCTCCTGCGTACGGGCGAGGGCGGCGCGGGCCGCGCTGGCGGCGACCGACATCACATCGCGGGTGCGTGCGGTGTCGTCGATCTCCACGCAGGCCTCGGCGGCGTCGGCCGCGGCACTGAGCACGCTGAGCATGGTGCCCTCCTGCGGCTCCCCCACCGCGGCGTACGCGGCGTTGGCGGCCTTGCGCAGGGCGTCGGCGAAGACCGTGGCTGTGCGCTCGTCCTCGGTGGCCTGGATCAGGCGGCGCAGCAGGGCTCCGATCATCTCGGCCAGGATCACCCCCGAGTTGCCGCGGGCACCCAGCAGCGCGCCCCGCGAGAAGGCGCGGAGCCCCTCGCGCCAGTCGGGGCCGGTGAACTCGCGCAGCCGGTCGCGCGCCGCGGCGATGGTCAGGTAGAGGTTGGTGCCGGTGTCGCTGTCGGGCACCGGGAAGACGTTGAGCGCGTCGATCTCCTCACGGTGCGACGCGAGCGCGTCGGTCGCCAGGTCGCCGAACCGGCGGAACAGATCGAGCTTGACCTCGGCCACGCTGCCCTCCCTACTCCTCGACACCCTGCATGCAGCCAGACACGTGACGCCGGACACACTTCCCGGTATCGCGGCCCCAAGGTTAGGCGGTGCCTGGGTACGGGGTAAACGACGGGTGAACAAATCCAAGGCTGCAGCAAAGACACGAGCGAGTAACAAGTTCTGCCGCGTCGCGCCCTGCGGCGATGACGATCCGTCCCTAGTGTGGACACTTCCCTACGCGAAGGACTCACGGATGTCGATCCCGACCCCGACCCCACGCGCTCGTCGCGTCGCCGAAATCTTCGACTTCTCCACCGGCCGCGGACTGGAGATCGGACCGCTGCACATGCCGCTGGTCCCCCGCAGCACAGCAGACGTGTCCTATCTCGACCTCTACGACCGCGAACGGCTCTACGAGACGAACAAGATCAACCCCCACATCACCCACGAGACCATCCCCGACATCGACTATCCGATGTGGGACGGCACCCGGATGCGTACGCTCGAGGAGGCCGCCAAGGAGGGCGCCCCGTTCGACTGGGCGCTGGCCAGCCACGTCGTCGAGCACGTGCCCGACCTGATCGGCTGGCTGGGGCAGGTCGAGGCCGTCGTCGCCCCCGAGGGGGCGCTCGTCCTGGTCGTCCCCGACCGGCGCTACACCTTCGACGCCCACCGCCCGCCGACGACGATGGGCCAGATCCTGCACGCCCACGACACCGGCGACGTCGTCCCGTCCGTGCGCGCGGTCTTCGACCATCACCGCTTCGCGGTCAACGCCGACCCCAAGCGGCTCCATCACCGTGGCCCCAGCGAGGCCGAGACCTGCGTCCACGACCTCGGCTACACCAAAGACCAGGTCGAGCGGGCTCGTCGCGGCGAGTACGTCGACTGCCACGTGTGGACCTACACCGACCGTTCGTTCCCCGAGATCATCGCCGAGCTGCGCCGTCTCGGGCTCACCGGCTGGTCGGTCGAGAAGATCCTGCCCGTCCCCGACAACGACATCGAGTTCTACGTCGTCCTGCGGCGCGGTCTCTCCCCCGACCTCCCGGAGACCCCCGGACTTCCCGACTGGGTCGAGCACGGCCTCGAGCTGCGCGACGAGGTCGCCCGTCTCCGCGACGTCGTCGCCGACCAGCGCCGGCGGCTCGAGTCTCAGCGCAAGCAGCTGGCCGGACAACGCTCCGAGATCGACGATCTGCGGGGGTCCAAGCGGTGGAAGCTGGCCACCGCGCTCGCGGCTCCGCTCGACCGATGGCGCGATCGCCGCTCCGGCGACTGACGATTTCGCCGGGCACAGCCCGACGGGCTACGCTTGTTCGGTTGTCTCGGCTGGGCAGCCGTTCATCGCGCCCGCCGGCAATATCTATTCGACCTCGATCATCTATTCAACCTCAGGAGTTCACGGTGGCTGCCGTCTGCGACATCTGCGACAAGAAGCCGGGCTTCGGCAACAACCGGCCGTGGTCCAAGAAGGCGACCAAGCGCCGCTTCGACCCCAACATCCAGCGCGTCCGCGCCGTCATCGGCGGCACCCCGAAGCGCATGAATGTCTGCACGACCTGCATCAAGGCCGGCAAGGTCGCTCGCTGAGCTGATTCTTCGTCGAAGGCCGCTACCCCTCGGGGTGGCGGCCTTTGTCGTCGGCGGGTCTTGGTGTTGGTTCGTCTAGGTATGCAGCCGAACCGTCAC
>NZ_JBHVKN010000238.1:0-7529 GCF_042798075.1 Nocardioides sp. NPDC057772 | reverse complement strand
GAACCGCGCCTTCGACACGTATCCCTAAAAACTTCGGGGGACGTGTCGATCCGCGGCGCTCCCGTACGTGAAAGAGGCAGAGGGAGGCGGACGGCGCCTCCCACCACCTCACGGGAGAACGAGATGTCCACGATCACCACTGCCCAGCAGACCCGCTCCGCCCGCTCCGCCGGTTTCACCGCCCGCAAGTCTGTCTGGCTCCATGGCCTCGGCGCCACCGTTGCCGCGAGCGCGGTCGTCACCGTCCTCTCCGTGGCCGCGTCGGCGGCCGGGGTCAGCTTCGAGACCGCCTCGGGGACGATCCCGGTCCTCGGCTTCGCCCAGCTGACCGCTTTCTTCTCGCTCATCGGGGTCGCGATGGCGGCTGTGATGGCCCGCGTCGCCCGCCACCCGCGACGTACGTTCGTGGTCACCACCGTCGTGCTGACCCTCGCCTCGCTCGTCCCCGACGTGACCTTCGGCTTCGACGCCGCCAGCGCGGTGGTCCTGATGCTCCTGCACGTCGTCGCCGCGGTCATCGTGGTCCCGGTGCTGGCGCGCCGCCTTGCCGAGTGACCGGCCTAGTAGCCTGCCGCCCATGCGGGTGACGGTGGTCGGAGCAGGAGTCATCGGGCTCTCGTGCGCGGTGCGGTTGCTGGAGGCCGGTCACGAGGTGAGCGTGATCGGCCGGGAGCGGACGACCAGGACGACGTCGGCGGTGGCCGGCGGGTTCTGGTTCCCGTATCTGGCCGAGCCGCGTGAGCGAGTGATGGCGTGGGCGGCCGAGACCTTCCTCGAGCTCGCCCGGCTGGCCCAGGAGGAGCCGGAGGCAGGGGTACGCATGGTGCACGGCACCCAGCACAACCCCGAGGACGACCTGTGGTGGGCCGCGCCGCTCACCGACCTGGCCGTCAGCGACGACCGCGCCGAGTTCACCGCCCCGATCGCCGAGATGCCGGTCTACCTGCCCTGGCTCGAGCGGAAGGTCGTCGAGGCCGGCGGGACCGTCTCGACCGGGACCGTCGACGACCTGGGCAGCCTGGAGGCCGACGTCGTGGTGAACGCGACCGGCCTCGGCGCACGGGAGCTGGTCGGTGACACCAGCCTCTACCCGGTCCAGGGACAGATCGTCGTCCTCGCGCCGGGAGCCACCAAGGAGTGGCTGGAAGCCGAGGGCGAGGCGCCCTCCTACGTCTTCCCCCGCGGCGGCGACACCGTGGTCGGAGGTACGTCGGTGCCGCACGTGTGGGACGAGGAACCGGATCCGCGTACGGCTGAGCGGATCCTGGCCGACGCCACGGCTGCCGTGCCGGAGATCGCCGATGTCGAGGTCAGGGCCCACAAGGTCGGCCTCCGCCCCGCCCGCCCCTCGGTCCGGCTGGAGCGCGAGGGCCGGATCGTGCACTGCTACGGCCACGGCGGCGCCGGGGTGACCCTGAGCTGGGGCTGCGCCACCGAGGTGGCGGCACTCGTCTCCGGGCAACCGACGCGGCGTTGACGTACGGCGTTCAACGGTGGTTCAGCGGGTGCTCCTAGCCTCGCGCCCATGCCGAAGCCTGCTCGCCTTCTCGCCAGCGGTGTCGCGCTGGCAGCCGTTGTCGCCGTCGTGCCGGGAGCCGCCCGCGCCGAGGCGCCCGCCGACGCGTTCGCCGACGCGTTCGCCGACGCCTGGACCGATCAGATCCGGTGGACCTCGACGTCGCTCGCCGACGGGGTGACGCTGCGTACCGGGGTGCTCGACGACCCCGACAGCGAGCCCTTCTGGACCGTGACCGTCCAGCACCCGGTGACCAGCTCGATCACCGGCCGTCCCGCCGCTGCCGGCGTGGGACCGCGGGCGTGGGCGGAGGAGACCGCCGACCGGCTCCGCGCGGCCGGCCACGAGCCACGGCTCGACGACATCCCGTGGCCGGACTACTCCGACACCCCCAGCGGGCTGCAAGGCGTGCGGGTGCGGACGGGTGAGTACGCGTCCCAGGCCGAGGCGGGGGCGGCGGTGACCGCGCTCCAGGCGCAGGGCTTTGCCACCGCGGTCGCCTCGTGGACGGGCTACGACGTCGACACCCCGGCCGACGCCGAGCAGATCCACGTCGCGGTCATCGACCAGCGTGCCTTCGAGGGCGAGGTCTACGGCACCCACCACGGCGTGGTCGCGCAGCGCCAGAAGCTGTCGGCTGTGAGCGGCGAGCTGGGCGCGACCGTGGCGGTCAACGGCGGGTTCTTCGTCACCGCGGACGCGGACGGCTACCAGGGCGCCCCGGCGGGCATCGCGGCGTACGACGGGCGCCTCGAGGCGATCGACGCCGGCTCGAGGACCGGGATCGTCCTCGGCGACGGGCCTGCGAGGATCACGCGTCTGACGGCGAAGGTCGACGTGCGCAGCGGCGGATCCGTACGCGCCGTCAACGGGATCAACCGCAAGCCCGGCGTGATCCGCAACTGCGGCCGTCCGGGCGCCGTGCCCACCGCGGAGCCCCGCCAGGACGTGACCTGCCGGATCGGCTCGGAGCTCGTGCTCTTCACGCCGCGCCTCGGTGCGGAGCTGCCGACCGGCGAGGGCACGCAGGTCGTGCTCGACGCCGACGACGTGGTGGTCGCCGTCGGCCCGCGAGGTGGCACGGTGCCCGGCGGCGGCAGCGTGCTCCAGGGCATCGGCGCGGCCGGCGAGTGGCTCGCGGCTCAGGCACGGGTGGGGAGGCCGCTGCCCGTGGCGGAGTCCGTACGCGACGCCGACGGCCGCCGCGTACCACTGACGCCGGGCACCTCGATCGTGAGCGCCGCGCCCAACCTCGTCACCGACGGGCGCACCGACATCGACGCCGCCGCTGAGGGCGTCATCGACCCCGCCGACCTGTCCTTCAACTACGCGTGGGCCGAGATCCGGCAACCGCGCACGATGGCGGGCATCGATCGTCGCGGGCGGCTCCTGCTCGTGACCGTAGACGGTCGCCAGCCCGGTGTCTCCGAGGGTCTCACGCTCGAGGAGGAGGCCGAGCTGATGAAGAGCCTGGGCGCGGAGGACGCGATGAACCTCGACGGCGGTGGCTCGACCGCCATGGCGAGCGGTGGGACCCTGCTCAACCGCACCTCCGATGCGGCCGGCGAGCGGGCCGACGGTGACTTCATCGTGGCCGTGCCGACGAAGTAAGGCTCGCCTAACTCTGCTGTTACCCTTCGAGCGTGGGCAAGAAGAGGAAGCCTCCCAAGACGGAGTGCTGCGTGTCGAAGTCGCGGTGCAAACGGTGTCCGATCCGCATGCTCAAGGAAGGCACCCTGCCCGAGGGGATGACGGTCAAGAAGCGCCGTCTGGTGACCCTCGACGGCAAGCCGGTCAAGAAGAAGCACTTGGCTGCTTGACGGAAAGGTGCCGCCGGTTGCGCCCGAGGTGGTAGGAATTGCTTTGCAGTTGATTACCTACTCGTGCAAGGACGTTACCGATGCCTCACGCCACCCGTCGCTCTGTCCTGTCCGGCGCTGTCACGGGCGCTGCGGCGCTGAGCGCTGCCGGCTACACCGCCACCCCGGCCCACGGTGTGACCAGCGCGGGCAAGTCTGACACCGTCCGGCTGACCGTGCTCGGCACCACCGACCTGCACGGCAACGTCTTCAACTGGGACTACTACAAGAACGCCGAGTTCTCGAACAGCGCCGGCAACGAGATCGGCGTCGCCAAGGTCAAGACGCTCATCGACGCGGTCCGCGAGGAGCGTCGTGGCGAGCCGATCCTCACGATCGACGCCGGCGACACCATCCAGGGCACCCCGCTGGCCTACTACTACGCCCGGATCGACCCGATCACCGAGGGCGCGGTCCACCCGATGGCGCGGGCCATGAACCTGGTCGGCTACGACGCCGCGGCGCTCGGCAACCACGAGTTCAACTACGGCATCGACACGATCCGGAAGTTCGAGGAGCAGGTGAACTTCCCGATGCTCGGCGCCAACGCGGTCGACCCGTCGACCAAGCTGCCGGTCTTCCCGCCCTACATCATCAAGGACTACGACCTCGGTCGCGGCCGCCGCCTCCGGGTCGGCGTGCTCGGGCTGACCAACCCCGGCATCGCGATCTGGGACAAAGCCAACGTCGAGGGGCGGATGGAGTTCCCCGGCCTGGTCGAGCAGGCCAAGATCTTCGTTCCCGAGCTCAAGAAGGCCGGCTGCGACCTGGTCATCGTCAGTGCCCACTCCGGCGCGGACACCTCGAGCTCCTACGGCGACGAGCTGCCGCCGGAGAACGCCTCCACCCTGGTTGCCGAGCAGGTGCCGGACATCGATGCGATCCTCGTCGGTCACGCCCACCGGGAGATCACCCAGCGCTACGTCACCAACACCGAGACCGGCAAGCAGGTGCTGCTGACCGAGCCGCTCTACTGGGGCATGCGTGTCTCGGTGATGGACCTGGTCGTACGCCGCGAGAAGCGCCACGGCCGGCCCCGCTGGGTCCTGGAGTCGGCGACCTCGCAGACGCTCAACTCCAACACCGTCGACGCCGACCCGGAGGTCTCCGCGGCCGTCCAGGAGCAGCACGACGTCGTCGTCTCCTACGTCAACTCCGTCGTCGGCACCTCCGCGGTGGAGATGCGCGCGGGGCGGGCAGTGGTCGAGGACGTACCGATCATCGACTTCGTCAACTTCGTCCAGGCCGACGCGGTCAAGGCGGCACTGACCGGCGCCGACGCGGAGCTGCCGGTCATCTCGATCGCCGCCCCGTTCAGCCGGGCCGCGGCCTTCCCGGCCGGTGAGGTGACCGTACGCGACGTCGCCGGCCTCTACATCTACGACAACACCCTGATGGCGGTGCGCATCACCGGCGCCCAGCTCAAGGACTACCTCGAGTTCACCGCCCGCTACTTCAAGCAGGTCAGCGGCACCGGTCCGTTCCCGATCGACCAGGTGACCAACGCCCCGACCGACACGGCGCCCAACGGCACCCCCGACTACAACTTCGACACGATCGCAGGGCTCGACGCGGCCCTGACCTACGACATCGACATCTCGGTCCCGGTCGGCTCGCGGATCACCGGCCTCGCCTACGACGGCGTCGCGGTCACGGATGCGCAGGAGTTCGTGCTCGCGGTCAACAACTACCGCCAGTCCGGTGGCGGCGGCTTCCCGCACGTCACCGACGCCACCGTGGTCTACAACCAGCAGGTCGAGATCCGGCAGCTGCTCATCGACTGGGTCACCGCCAACCAGGTCGTCGACCCGGCCGCCTTCGCCTCGGTCGACTGGCGCCTCGTCTCCGGCGGCGAGCCGATCACCGTCAACTCCTGAGCGCCGAGTCGGCGGGTCAGCGGGGGTTGATCCAGTTGAGCAGCTGACTCATCGAGATCAGCAGGTCGTCCAACCGGCGCTCCACACTGTCCAGGCGTGCGTTGACGCTGTCGATAGCCGCGTCGGTGCGCTCCATCCGGCCCTTGATCGCGTGGAACTCAGCCGTGTGCATCTGCTGCATCGTCAGGAGATCGATCATGATCGCCTCGACGTCGCTCACGGACAGGCGGCCCCCAACGCCATGCCCCGAGTGGTTCATGGACATGGCGTGAATCTTGTCACGCAGTTCCATGCGAAACGTATGGAATGGTGTTTCGCCGACGTGAACTTGCCCGACCGTGCACCAACTGTTGGTCAGAAGAGTCTCTCGGTCGGGTCGTCGAGGCCGCGGAGCGCGTCGTAGTCGACGATCACACAGGTGATCCCGCGGTCTTCGGCGAGCACGCGGGCCTGCGGTTTGATGGCCTGAGCGGCGAAGATGCCCCGCACCGGCGCGAGCAGCGGGTCGCGGTTGAGCAGCTCGAGATAGCGGGTCAGCTGCTCGACACCGTCGATCTCGCCGCGCCGCTTGATCTCGACGGCGACCGACTTCCCGTCGGCGTCGCGGCACATCAGGTCGACGGGGCCGATCGCGGTCGGGTACTCGCGGCGTACGAGGGTCAGGCCTTCGCCCAGGGTCGCCGGGTGGTCGGCGAGAAGCTCCTGGAGGTGCTTCTCGACACCGTCCTTCTGCAGGCCGGGGTCGACGCCGAGGTCGTGGGAGGACTCGTGGTGGATCTCTTCGATCAGGATCCTGAGGGTGTCATCCGTCTTGGAGGTCACGGTCCACTCGAGGCGGCCGTCGTCGGACTTGCCCTCCGAGAGGGTGCAGGGCGGCGACATCCAGTTGAGGGGCTTGTAGGAGCCCCCGTCGGAGTGGACCAGCACCGATCCGTCGGCCTTGAGCATCAACACCCTGGTGGCCATCGGGAGGTGGGCGGTGAGCCGCCCCGCGTAGTCGACCTGGCAGGTGGCAACGACGAGTCTCACCGGGAGAACGTATCGCATGGCCTTGTGTGAGCAGCGTCACGCCGCCAGGGGTTACTCATGGGTAATAAATTTGGCAGTCTTCCGTCGCATGACGGTTTCGACCCAGGGTTCCATCCACGACGTGCTCGTACTGCCCTACCTCAACCACGCGATTCGCATGCTCGAGTCGGGCTACGCCACCGCCACCGACATCGACAATGCCATGCGCTTCGGCTGCGGCTACCCCCAGGGACCGCTGGCCACGGTCGACCAGATCGGTGCCTCCGCCGTACGCGACGCGCTGCTCACCCGCTTCGAGGAGACCGGCGATAACCTGCACAAGCCGGCCGACCTGCTCACCCAGGTCTCCGACGAGTCCGGATCGTTCACCGGCGCAGCCGGGGAGCACGTACGCGCTCCGGAGCTGCGTCACACGATCGAGAAGATCGGCGTGGTCGGCACCGGCACGATGGCCTCGGGCATCGTCCAGGTCTTCGCCCAGGCCGGCTACGACGTCGTCTTCGTCGGTCGCTCCCAGGAGAAGCTCGACGGGGTCGTCGCCGGGATCACCAAGTCGCTCGACAAGGCCATCGCCAAGGGCCGCTCGGACGAGGCGACCAAGGCCGCCGTCCTCGCTCGCCTGACCGGTAGCACCTCGCGCGAGGACCTCGCCGAGGCCGACCTGATCGTCGAGGGCATCGCCGAGGACCTCGAGGTGAAGACCGAGCTCTTCAAGGATCTCGACCGGATCGCCAAGCCCGGGGCCATCCTGGCCACGACCACCAGCTCGATGCCGATCACCGAGCTCGCCAAGGTCACCGCGCGCCCCGGCGACGTCATCGGGATGCACTTCTTCAACCCGGCGCCGGTCATGAAGCTCGTCGAGGTGGTCACCACCGACCTCACCTCGGCCGAGGTCGACGAGACCGTGCGCGCGCTGTCCACGGCGGTCAAGAAGGTGCCGGTCTCCTGCGGCGACCGCTCCGGCTTCATCGTCAACGCGCTGCTGTTCCCCTACCTCAACGACGCCGTCAAGCTGCACGAGTCCGGCGTCGCGATGGACGAGATCGACGCCGCGATCAAGGAGACCGCCGGGTTCCCGATGGGCCCCTTCGAGCTCCTCGACGTCGTCGGCAACGACGTCTCCCTGGCCATCCAGTCCGAGCTGCACAGCGAGTTCGGCGAGCCTGGCTTCGAGCCCGCCGCCCTTCTCGCCCAGAAGGTCCAGGAGGGCAAGCTCGGCCGCAAGACCGGCGAGGGCTTCCACAC
>NZ_JBHVKN010000237.1:0-7532 GCF_042798075.1 Nocardioides sp. NPDC057772 | reverse complement strand
TCGTAGATCCACGCGTGCGTACGGTCCGCGCAGCGCAGCTCGTACGGACGCTCGTCGGTGACCTCGACGCCGAGGCGCTGCAGCACGGGCAGCACGGGACAGATGAGCCGGGTCGGCGTGGTTGAGCGGGACAGATGAGCCGACTCGGCGTTCTCGGGGGCGGTCTCTAGACTGAAGCCATGAGCATCGACCTCGGCACCCCACGCCTGATCACCGACGACGAGAAGGCCGTCCTCCTCGCCGAGCCGCGCGGCTACTGCGCGGGGGTGGACCGGGCCGTGATCACCGTGGAAGAGGCCCTGGACCTCTACGGCGCGCCGGTCTACGTTCGCAAGGAGATCGTCCACAACAAGCACGTCGTCGACGACCTCCGCAACCGCGGTGCCGTGTTCGTCAACGAGCTCGACGAGGTGCCTTCGGGCGCGACCGTGGTCTTCTCCGCCCACGGCGTCTCGCCGGCGGTCCACGCCGACGCGGCCGTGCGTGAGCTGAAGACGATCGACGCGACCTGCCCGCTGGTCACCAAGGTCCACCTGGAGGCCAAGCGGTTCGCGCGCGAGGGCTACAGCATCCTGCTGATCGGCCACGCCGGTCACGAGGAGGTCGAGGGCACCATGGGCGAGGCGCCGGAGGCGACCACGCTCGTCGAGGGCCCCGGCGACGTACCCGGCATCGAGGTGCCTGACCCCTCCAAGGTCGTCTGGCTCTCCCAGACCACGCTCTCGGTCGACGAGACCATGGAGACCGTCGCCGCGCTCCGGGAGAAGTTCCCCGAGCTGCTCGACCCGCCGAGCGACGACATCTGCTACGCCACCCAGAACCGCCAGCAGGCGGTCAAGGAGATCGGCGCGGCCAGCGATCTGGTCATCGTCGTCGGCTCCGGCAACTCCTCCAACTCGGTCCGCCTGGTTGAGGTCGCGCTCGAGGCCGGCGCCAAGGCCGCCTACCGCGTCGACGACGCCAGCGAGATCGACGAGTCCTGGCTCGACGGCGTCCGCAGCGTCTCGGTCACCTCCGGTGCCAGCGTGCCCGAGAAGCTGGTCGAGGGCGTCGTCGGATTCTTGAAGGACCGTGGCTTCCCCGACGCCAAGGCGCACAAGAGCGCCGAGGAGTCGCTGATCTTCGCACTGCCCAAGGAGCTGCGCAAAGACCTCAAGGCAGCGTCCGCGAGGGGTTGAGCGGCCCCCGCCCAAGAGCGTTAGGGTCGAGGGGTGGCCCGATTTCTCGACGTACACCCTGACAACCCGCAGCCCCGCCTGATCAGCCAGGTCGTCGATGCCCTGCGTGACGACCAGCTGATCGCGTACCCCACCGACTCCGGCTACGCTCTCGGCTCTCGGATCGGCAACAAGGACGGCCGCGACCGGATCCTGCGGATCCGTGGTCTCGACGACCGCCACCACTTCACGCTGATCTGCAAGGACTTCGCCCAGCTCGGAACCATGGTCCATGTCGACAACAGCGCCTTCCGGGCGATCAAGCACGCGACGCCGGGGCCCTACACGTTCATCCTCCCGGCCACCCCCGAGGTGCCACGACGGCTGATGCACCCGAAGAAGAAGACCGTCGGCGTACGCATCCCCGAGCACGCCGTCGTGCAGGCGCTGCTCGACGAGCTGGGTGAGCCGCTGCTGTCCTCGACGCTGATCCTGCCCGGCGAGACCGAGCCGGAGGTCTTCGGCTGGAACGTCAAGGAGGCGCTCGACCACCAGGTCGACATCGTCATCGAGGCCGGCGAGACCCCGGCCGAGCCGACCACGGTGATCGACTGGTCCGACGGTCAGCCCGAGGTCATCCGCGAGGGCGCCGGAGACGTGTCCGGCTTCCTGGCTCTGGACTGAGGACCGCGCTCAGGAGGCCAGCGCGCGTTCGCGCTCGACCTCGTCGCGGGTCTCGCTGCGCTGTCGCAGGACCCGGCGGCGCATCACCAGGCAACCCAGGCAGAGGGCGTAGCCGATGAAGAGGCTGATCGCGTGATGTCCCAGGCCGCTGACCACGGCTTGGACGAAGCCGTCCTCGGCATCGGCGATCGACCCCGGCTGAGTCGCGGCCAGCAGGATGAAGATGCCGAGCATGATCAGCGGCGGGAGCACGCCGACCACGAAGAAGTCGCTGGGCCGGACGATGAGCGCGAGCGTCACCGCGATCGCCACGAAGGTGAAATCGAAGAGCAGGCCGATCTGATCGTCGATCAGCAGATCGACGAAGGTCACGGTCAGCGACGTGGCGGATCCGAGCGCGACAACATGGCGGCCGGACTCTCGTCCTTCCTCCCAGATGGTGCGCTGACTCATGGGGTCACGATCTCTCGTATGCAGCCTGTGTATCAGAACCCACGGTAGGGCCCGACACACCGTCATTTTCGGCGGCGCGCCGATCATCCTCCCTCACGCTGCTGAGCCGCTCCACAGCGCGGATCTCCACGGGACGCGGCGTCTCGAGAACGTCGTCGGTTACCGATAATTCATTGAAACGACGGGCCGCCACCAGCACCCGGTTGTCGAGGGATCCGATCGCCTGGTTGTAGCGGGTCACCGCGGTGTTGAGCGAGCGCCCGATGCCGTCCAGGTGGGTGGACATCGTGGAGAGACGTTGGTGCAGGTCACGGCCGAGCCGGTGGATCTCCCGGGCCTGCTCGGCGAGGGCTTCGTGGGACCAGCCGTGCGCGACGGTGCGCAGCAGAGCGATCAGCGTGGTCGGCGAGGCCAGCACGACCCGGCGCTCCCCGGCGTACTCGATCAGGCCCGGCTCGGTCTCCAGCGCCGCCGACAGGAACGACTCCGCGGGCACGAAGAGCACCACGAACTCGGGCGACTCCTCCAGGAAGCGCCAGTAGGACTTCGAGGCCAGCTGGTCCACATGCGTACGCAGCTGGGCGGTGTGGCGGCGCAGGTGGGCGCGGTAGTCGTCCTCGTTGTCCGCGGCCGCGGCGTCGAGGTAGGCGTCGAGCGGGACCTTGGAGTCCACAACCAGCTCCTTGCCGCCAGAGAGGTGCACCACCAGGTCTGGGCGCAGTCGTCCGTTCTCCAGCTGAACCTGCTCGGAGAAGTCGCACTTGTCGACCAGACCCGCCAGCTCCACCGCGCGGCGTAGGTGCATCTCGCCCCAGCGGCCCCGGACCTGAGGCTTGCGCAGCGCCGTCGACAGCGACCGGGTCTCGCTCTGCAGCCGACCGACCTCCGTCTCGAACTGCCCCTGCCAGCGCGCCCGCTCCCGGTCGAGATGTTGCATCTGGTCGCTGAGTCGGTCGAGCCCCTGCATCACCTCGGCCTGGTCGACCATCCCCGCCGCGACCGTCTCCACGCTCCTAGCCCGTGACCAGAGGACCCCCAAGACCGCACCGAGGGCAAGACCCATCACCAGCCCGAGCACAAGGATCCAGATCTCCATACGGATGATCCTCCCAGGCACCACCGACAGTTTTGTTTGCGATTGCTCCGCAATTCGCGCAGCGCTTGCGCTTGACCCTCGTCTTCCTCCGCTCCGTTCGTCGCTTCGCTCCTCACTGCGCTGCGTCCAGACGAGGGGCGCTCCAGCGCTGATCATGACCGGAGAAACTCGTTCGTGGTTGCATGGGGACATGGCTTACGACGCCGAGCTCGCTGAACGTGTCCGTGCCCTGATGCCTGCCGATGCCACCGAGGTGAAGATGTTCGGTGGGCTGGCGTTCATGGTGAACGGCAACATGGCGTGCGCGGTCGGCGCCGACGACCTGCTCGTACGCACCGGGAAGTCGGCCTACGAGGCGGCGATCGCGGCGGGGGCGGAGCCGATGGTCATGGGCGCCCGGACGATGTCCGGCTACGTCAACGTCGCCGCCGACCTGCTGCGCGGCGCCGCGCTCGCCGACTGGGTCACGCGGGGCGTGGCGACGGCCGAGTCGCTGCCGCCGAAGCCATCGAAGTAGCCGGCGCCGGCAGTGCTCAGTCGGCGAGGTCGACGATCACCGGAGCGTGGTCGGAGGGAGAGCCGGTGCCGATCGCGGGATTGCGCTCGTCGAGATCGACGAAGGCACCGGTGACCCGGGACGCGAACGACGGCGAGCCGAGGACGAAGTCGATCCGCAGGCCACGGTTGCGCTCGAAGCGCTGCCGGTAGTAGTCGAAGTAGGTGTAGGCCTCGGGTCCGGGCACGAAGGGACGTACGACGTCCTTGAAGTCCTTCTCGATGGCGAAGAAGGCGTCGCGCTCGGCGGGAGTGAGGTGGGTCTTGCCGACGAACTGCTTGGGGTCGAAGCAGTCCTCGTCGTAGGGGCAGACGTTCCAGTCGCCGACCATGGCCGACGGCCCGTCGTACCAGGCGGTGGCGGCCTTCTGCAGCGCGGCGAGCCACTCCAGCTTGTAGGTGTAGTGGGGGTCGTCGGGCTTGCGGCCGTTGGGGACGTAGACCGAGGTCACGCGTACGCCGCCACACGTCGCGGTGAGCGCCCGCGCCTCCGCGACGTCCTTGAACGACGGCATCCCTTCGAACCCGACCTGGAGGTCGGAGAGTCCGACGCGGGAGATCAGCGCGACGCCGTTCCACTGGTCGTACCCCACCGAGGCGACCTCGTAGCCGCGGGCCTCCAGACCCATCGTCGGGATCTGGTCGGGCTTGGCCTTGGTCTCCTGCAGAGCGAGCACGTCGATCGAGTGTCGCTCGACGAAGGCCTCGACGCGGTCGATGCGGGAGCGGATGGAGTTGATGTTCCAGGTGGCGATACGCACGCCCGTCAGACTATCCACTGGCCGGGGTGGACTACCGTTTGAGGCGTGGGCAGCGCGACGATCGAGATGCACGGGGTCCGGCGTCTCTATGAGCAGGCCGACCTCTCCGAGCTGGTGGCCCTCGACGACATCGAGCTCACCATCGAGCCCGGCACGTTCGTCAGCATCATCGGGCCCTCGGGATGCGGCAAGTCCACCTTGTTGCGGCTGGTCAGCGGGCAGGAGAGGCCCGACGCCGGCACGATCACCGTGTGCGGACTGACGCCGAAGGAGGCCGCCGAGGCGAAGGCCTTCGGGTTCGTGCCGCAGTCACCGGCGCTGCTGCCCTGGCTGAGCGTGCTCGGCAACGTGACGTTGCCCCACAAGGTCAATCGGCGCGGGGCCAACCGCCGGAGTGACCGCGGTCGCCCCGACCTCGAGGCGATGCTGCGCGAGGTCGGTCTGGGGGAGTCGCTCCACAAGCTCCCCGCCGAGCTCTCGGGCGGCATGAAACAGAGGACCGCGATCGTACGCGCCTTCGGGCTGCGCCCCGACGTACTCCTTCTCGACGAGCCGTTCGGTGCACTCGACGAGTTCACGAGGGAGGCGCTCCAGGAGCAGCTGCTGGAGCTGTGGGAGCAGACCCGCGCGACGGTCGTCTTCGTCACCCACTCGATCTCCGAGGCGGTCAGGCTCTCGGACAAGGTCGTGGTGATGGCCCCGCGTCCGGGCCGGATCACCGACGTCATCGACATCGACCTGCCCCGCCCGCGACACCAGGAGATCATCACCTCGCCGGAGTTCCACGCCTACGAGCTCGCCCTCCGGGAGAGCCTGCGGGATGCCTTCAGCCACAGCGAGGTCGTTCGGTGAGCAAGGTCCTCGATGAGGTGGTCGTCCCGGCCACCGGCACGACCGGCGCGCGACGGCTCCGTCACCGCGCACGGCTGCTGCGGCCGGCGTACTGGCTTCCGTTCGTCCTGCTCCTCGTGGTGCTCGGGTTCGGCTGGGAGGTGGGCGCGCGGCGGATGCCCTATCTGTTCGCGCCGTTGGGCGACATCGCCAGCGTGCTGACCGGCGACCCGGCGTACTTCCTGTCCAACACCCTGGTCACGCTCGGCGAGGCACTGGTGGGGCTCGGGATCGGGTTCGTGGCCGCGTTCGCGCTCGCTGTGGTGGTGAGCGAGATCGGCGTGGTGCGGCGGGCGGTGATGCCGCTGGCCGTGGTGCTCTCGGTGACGCCGCTGGTGGCGATCGCGCCGCTGCTCGTGGTCGCCCTCGGCTTCGGGATGGGGCCGAAGGTCGTCCTGACCGCGCTGGTCTGTTTCTTCCCGATCCTGATCAACGTGGCGACCGGGCTGCGCGCCGTGCCGGGTCCGGTGCTGCAGGTCTATCGCACGGTGGCCGCGAGCCGGCTGGAGGTGCTGCGACACCTGCGCATCCCGGCCTCGCTGCCCTACGTCTTCGCGTCGCTGCGGATCGTCTTCCCGCTGTCGATGATCGGTGCGGTCGTGGCGGAGCTCTCCGCCGCGGGTTCGGCCGACGGCCTCGGCAGCGTGATCCAGGTGGCCAGCTCGCAGAACCGACTGGCTACGGTGTGGGCAGCGATCTTCGTCCTCGCGGCGCTCGGCTCGCTGCTGTTCTGGCTCGTGACGCTCGCCGAGCGGCGAGTGCTCCACTGGCACCGGTCCTGACTCTCTTGAAGGAGCCCTTCATGTCTCGCGTACGTCCGATCGCCGCTGCCCTCACGTCGGTGGTCGTCCTGCTGGGCGCGCTGACCGCCTGCGGATCCTCGCAGGACTCCGCCGGTGAGCGCGGGAGCGCGGTCTCGGCCGAGCGCTGCGAGGAAAACCGGAAGGCCGGGACGATCACCTACATGTCGGGCTACTACTGGCAGGCGTCGGTCTCGATCATGGAGGCCATCGCCGCGGACCAGCTGGGCTACTTCGACGATCTCTGCCTCGACGTCGAGCTGCAGCCGGGCTCGGGCGACGTCTCGCAGAACGCCAAGCTGATCGCTGCCGGGAAGGTGCAGGTCGGACCGCTCTCGGAGCAGGACATCATGACGTCCAACGCGAGCGGCCTGAAGGTGCTCGGCGTCTCCTCCTACTCCAACGCGGGCCTCGACGTGCTGATGACCGGCACCGGCATCACCGACCTGAAGCAGCTCGAGGGCAAGACGCTGGGCCACAAGGGCTGGGTGCCGGTCGGGGTCCAGGCGATGCTCGCCGAGGCCGGGGTCGACATGGCGAAGGTGAAGCAGGTCAAGGTCGGCTACGACCCCGGCGTCCTGCCCCGCGGGCAGGTCGATGCGCTGGTCGGGTTCGTCTCCAACGAGCCCAACCAGCTGAAGAAGGCCGGCGAGAAGGTCACGGTCTGGGAGCCGACCGACTTCGACGTGCCGGGCTCCCTCGGTGCCTACTCCGTCAACCCGGCCTGGGCGAAGAAGCACCCCACCGCGGTCCAGGACTTCCTGCGTGCCGTCTTCAAGGCCTACACCTACTGCGCCGCCTCCGACCACGTCCAGGAGTGCATCGGCTACCAGCACGACCTGGCCGGCGCCGAGTCCGACGAGAAGCACGAGGCGGCCATCTGGCGCACGGAGGTCGAGGTCGCAGCCGACAACCCGCTCCCGGGCAGGTTCGGCTCGGTCGACCCCGACAACGTCGCCGCCCTGGCCGAGGTCGTGACGACGTACGCAGGGCAGAAGGTCACGCCCGAGCAGGCAGCATCCTGGTTCGACTCCTCCTTCGCCGAGGCCGTGGTCGATGACGCCGACAAGGTGATCTGGCCGGCTCCGTGACGCGACCGCAGGCAAACGTAGGATTTTCCGTCGAAACTTTTGCC
>NZ_JBHVKN010000236.1:0-7561 GCF_042798075.1 Nocardioides sp. NPDC057772 | reverse complement strand
GGCGTGCGGCGGCAGGTCGCCGACGAGGCGCGACTCACACTCGCCGCCCTCGGCTGACCTGGGCGCGGGACCTACGTCCCGGCGAGATCGGGACCACGTGCCGGTCTCGCGGTGACCGATCCAGGCGGCTGAGGCAGGGGTCAGCGGGGCGGGACGATCTGGACCGGCCCGCCGACCCGTGCCTCGACCCAGGCGCGGTGGAAGTCGCTGCCGGGCGCGACCTCGGCACGGCGCTCCGGCTCGCGGAGAAGGTCGACCGGGCACTCGATGCGCTGACGGGCCGGCGGCTCGGGGCGAGGACCGCTGTGTGCCGCGATCGCCTCCGCCAGCGCCTCGGCGACCGGCTTGCGCCGGTGGTCGACGGTGAAGAGACCGAGGTCGTACTCGCGCTCGGGGAAGTCGACCAGCGATCGGTCCAGGTCGTGGGAGCACCACCAGGTGATGCCGAACAACGCCGGGTTCTGGGCGACGTGGTCGATCGTGCCGGTGACGAACTCGCGCACGCTGGCCGGAGTGATCTCCGGCAGGGGAGCGCCGATCTCCTGGAGCCAGACCGGGCGCCCCGGCTCCGTGGCGTACGCAGCGGCGAGCTCGACCAGGTAGTCGGCATGCGTGAGCGTGGCCGGTCCCAGGGGTGCGTCGATCGCGCCGACGCCGTTGAAGACCCAGGAGTGCACGGTGCTCAGGTCGCCGAGCGTGGTGACGTCGGCGGGCGCGAAGGGGTGGTCGGGGGCGTAGAACGCGTCGTCGAAGAGCGAGTGGAGGCAGAGCAGCCCGGGGGCCGCCTTGCGGGCGGTCTCGAGGAGCTCCTGGGCCCAGGCGCGGGAGTCGGGGATGGTGGTCGGATTGGACGGCCACAGGTTGTTGACCTCGTTGCCGAGGGTCAGCGAGAAGACGTTGTCACGGCTCGCGACCGCCGCGGCGAGGGTGTCGACGTAGGCGCGCAGACCTTCGCGCACCTCCGGGTGACTGAAGACCGATCGCTGGTGGTGGGTGAGCACCCACGACGGCAGGAAGTCGAAGCTCGACAGGTGGCCCTGCACCAGGTCGACGCAGACATCGAGCCCGCGGGCGGCGGCCAGGTCGATGGTGGTGAGCACGTCGTCGATCGCCGAGGAGCGGATCAGCGAGCGGTTGGGCTGGATCCACGGCCACACCGGGAAGATCCGTACGTGGTCGAGACCGAGGCCGGCGAGGTCGTCGAAGTCCCGGGCGATCTGGTCGGCGTCGAAGTCGAGCCAGGAGTAGAACCAGCCGGACGAAGGCACGTGGTTGGCTCCGAAGCGCAGCGGGGCGGGGGCTGAGGGGGGCGGGTGAGCTGGCACCCGCGCAATATAAACCGTTTAAGTAAACCGGGCAATCATGAGTCTGCGGGTGGAGCCGTGCTCTCGCGCGGGACGAGCACCGGCGTGCTCGACTGGTGGCGCACGGTGAGGCTCGGGTCGGCGATCAGCCGAAGCAGCTCGCGGGCGGCCTCGGTCGCCCAGCCCTGGGTGTCGCGGGTCAGGGCCGTCAGGGCGGGATGGGTGAGCCGGGCCAGCAGTGAGTCGTCGAAGGAGAGGATCGAGAGGTCCTGCGGCACCCGCACGCCCATCTCCAGTGCGACGCCCAGCCCCGCCACGGCCATCACGTCGCTGTCGTAGACGATCGCGGTCGGCCGGTCGCGCCGCGACAGGACCCGTCGGGTGATGACCGCGCCCTCGGAGTCGCTGTAGTCGGTCGGGATCGAGACGACCTCGGCCAGCTCGTGGCGCTCCTTGGCCTCGGTCAGCACGTCCATCCGGCGCTTGGTGTGCAGGAACTGCGGCATGCCTGCGACGTGCACGACGTTGCGGTGGCCGAGGGCGGCGAGGTAGTCGACCGCCTCGTGCATCGCCTCGCTGTCGTCGGCCCAGCTGTAGCTCAGCGACGTGTCCGGGAGCGGTCCGCCGAGCACCATCACCGGCACGTCGAGCGCTTCGAGGACGGCGAACCGGGGGTCTTCGATGAGCGGGTCGAGAAGAACGAAACCGTCGACCCGCTTCTCGGCCGCCCAGTTGCGGTAGGCCGCCATCTCCGCCTCGGGGTCCTCGACCACGAGCAGCTGGAGCGCGGTGCCGTCCTCGGCCAGGCCGGCCTGCAGACCGGAGACGACCTGGCCGAAGAAGGGCTCGAGGCCGAGCGTGCGTGCGGGACGGGAGAGGATCAGGCCCACCGCTCCGGCTCGGGAGTTGCCGAGGGACCGGGCCGCACGGTGAGGGCGCCAGTTCATCTCGTCGGCGACGGCCAGGATGCGCCGCCGGGTCTCTTCGCTGACGCCCGGGCGCCCGTTGAGGGCGAACGAGACCGCGCCCTTGGAGACGCCGGCGCGCTCGGCGATGTCCGCGATGGTGGGTCGTGCCATCGGCATGTCCTTCCTGGGGTGAGGCAGGGACCGATTGTGGCGTCCCTCACACGGATGCCTTGACGGCACACCTCGTTCGGTGAATGATACGGCCCGAACTTAACCGCTTTATCAAAAGCTTTCAGCAAGGAGCCGAAAATGAGCGTACGCCGGTTGGTGGGGGTCGCCGCTGGATTGGCCATGGGCATCACTGCGTTGACGGGTTGCGGGGCCGGCGACGAGCCGTCCGCCGGTGACCTCGAGGGCAAGATCGAGGGCAAGGTCTCGATCCAGACCTGGGCGCTGAAGCCCAAGTTCACCGACTACGTCGAGGGTGTCATCGCCGCCTTCGAGAAGGAGCACCCGGGCGTCGAGGTCACCTGGCTCGACCAGCCGGGCGACGGCTACGACCAGAAGGTGCTCACCCAGGCTCAGTCCGGCGACCTCCCCGACGTCGTCAACCTGCCGCCCGACTTCGCGCTGCCGCTCGCCGAGCAGGAACAGCTGCTCGACCTCGAGCAGGCCGACGTCGACCTTGAGGGGACGTTCGTCGAGGGCGGCCTGCAGGGCTACCGCTACGACGGACTCGACGGCACCTACGGCTACCCGTGGTACCTCGGCACCGACGTGAACTACTGGAACACCAAGCTGCTCGAGGACAACGGCCTCGACCCGAAGAACCTCCCGACCGACTGGGACTCCCTCTTCGAGCAGGCGGCGACGTACCAGAAGACGGCCAAGGGCTCGTCCTACCTGATCAGCCGCAAGCCGGGTATCAACGACTTCCAGAACCTCGGTGTGGAGATCTTCAACGAGGACGGCACCGAGCTGACCTTCAACCAGCCCGAGGTGGTCGAGCTGGTACAGAAGTTCGCCGACGGCTACAAGGCGGGCCTGCTGCCGAAGAACCTGCTCTCGGAGGAGTTCCAGGGCAACTCGGCGATGTACAACGAGTCCAAGGTCGCCTGGACGACCGGTGGTGGCCAGCACATCAACACGACGCTGCAGACCGAGGCGCCCAGCCTCGTCGACGTGACGACCTCGAACCACGCCTTCGGTGACGGCCCGCTCTACGTCCAGGGCCTCTCGGTCAACGCCAAGTCCGAGAACCTCGCGGCCGCCAACGCGCTCGCCCAGTTCGTCACCAACGCCGAGAACCAGAAGGCCTTCGCCGAGCTGGTCCCGGGCATCTACCCGAGCACCACCGAGTCCGCCGAGGACGACTACTTCTCCAAGAGCGACGGCACCAACGCCGGTGACGCCCAGGTGACCGCGTTCGAGACCCTCTCGACCGCCATCCCCAACAATCCGCGCTGGTCGCCGGCGATGGAGACGATCCTCCAGCAGCAGCTCGCCGCGGCGATCACCGGAGACGCAACCCCGCAGGAAGCCCTCGACAAGGCCGTCGAGGAATGCAACAAGATCCTCACCCAGTGACGAGTCCGATCACGAGGCCGGGTGGCCAGGTGCGTGACCACCGGTGGTTCACGCCCTGGCTGCTCGTCGCGCCGGCCGTGGTGTGGCTGTGCGTCTTCAACGTCTATCCCGCCCTCAACACCATCTACATGGCGTTCACCAACACCAAGCCACTGGGCGGCGGGGAGTTCACCGGGGTGGCCAACTTCGAGCGGATGCTCGACGACGACCAGCTCGTCCACGCGCTGACCAACTCGATCCTCTACATGATCGTCTGCGTACCGCTGCTGACACTGCTGCCGCTGCTGCTCGCGGTGCTGGTGGAGAAGAAGCTGCCGGGCCTGACGTTCTTCCGGGTCACCTTCTACACGCCGGTGGTCGCCTCGGCGGTCGTGGTCGCGCTGATCTGGAGCTGGCTGCTCGACGACCGCGGCGCGATCAACTCGATCCTGTCGGCACTGCAGGTGGTCACCGAGCCGATTCCGTTCCTGACCGACCGCTGGTTGCTGCTCTTCAGCGCGATCAGCCTGACGGTCTGGAAGGGGCTGGGCTACTACATGATCATCTACCTCTCGGCGCTCGGGAACGTCGGCAAGGAGCTGCACGAGGCGGCCGCCGTCGACGGTGCCGGCCCGGTCCGTCGCTTCTGGAGCGTGACCGTCCCAGGCGTACGCGGCACGATGCTGCTGATCACGATCCTGATCACGATCTCGGCACTGCGCGTGTTCACCGAGCTCTACGTGATGACCGGCGGCACCGGTGGCCCCGGCGGCAAGGTGAGCTCGATGGTCATGCTGATCCAGCTCTACTCGACCGGCTTCACCGGCAGCCTCGGCTACGCCTCGGCGCTGAGCCTGCTGCTCTTCGTGCTCACCCTCCTGCCGATGCTGCTGCTGGCCCGGCTCAACCGGAAGGACGGCTGATGACCGACACGCAACCGCGGGCGACGCGCGCGAAGAGGCAGAAGTCGTATTCGTTCCACCGGATGTCCACGGGCGAGATGGTGACGCGCTACGCGTTGCTGCTGGTGGTGCTCGCGATCACGATCCTGCCGTTCCTGTGGCAGCTGTCGACCTCGCTGAAGTCGATCGACGAGGACGTCTACTCCTCGACGCCGAGCTTCATCCCGGAGCACCCGACGTTCGCGAACTACGCCAAGGTGGCCGAGGTCGTCCCGGTGGTCGACTACGCGATGAACTCGGTCGTCGTCGCGGCCCTGGTCGTGGGCGGCAACATCCTCGGCGCGACGATGGCGGGCTACGCGCTGGCGAAGCTGCGCTTCCGCGGGTCGAAGCTGGTGCTGGGTGCGCTGCTGGCCACGCTGATCCTGCCGGGGGAGGCGACGATCATCGCCCAGTACGTCACGGTCCGTTCCCTCGGGCTGACCGACACGCTGCTCGGGGTCGCGCTGCCCGGCATGATCGGGATGATCAACGTGCTGCTGATGCGGGCAGCGTTCACCGCGATCCCCGACGAGCTCGAGATGGCGGCCAAGGTCGACGGCGCCAACGCCTGGCAGCGGCTGATCCACGTCAACCTCCCCGGCGTACGCGGCATGCTCAGCGTCATCTCGATCTTCGCGTTCATCGGCGCCTGGGACGACTTCCTGTGGCCGCTGATCGTGCTGACCGACCCGGAGAACCTGACGCTGACCGTCGGCCTGCAGTATCTGTCCGGCACATTCACCAACAACCCCCGCCTGATCGCGGCAGGCACGATGATCTCGTTCATCCCGATCGTGATCGTGTTCGCGGTGCTGCAGCGCTACTTCTTCCGCGGGGTCGAGGAAGGGGCCATCAAGGGATGACCGACCTGCAACTGACCGCCGCCGAGATCGCCCGCTTCGAGGAGGAGGCCGCCCGCCTGCTGGCCTTCGCCCGCGGGTCCCGCCATGAGGGCGGCGGCTTCGGATGGCTCGACGAGCGCGGCGCGCTCACCCCGGGCCGGCCGGTCGAGACCTGGATCACCTGCCGGATGACGCACGTCTTCGGGCTCGCGCAGCTGCGTGGGGACGCCTCGGCGGCTGCGTACGTCGACCACGGCGTCGCCGCGCTGACCGGGCTGCTCCACGACGCCGACAACGGCGGCTGGCACTCCGCGGTCTCCCCGGAGACCGGAGAGGTGGTCAGCACGGTGAAGGAGGGCTACGCCCATGCCTTCGTCGTGCTCGCCGCCACCACCGCGTACGCCGCCGGTCGCCCCGGCGCGGAGGCGTTGCTCGCCGACGCGCTGAGCGTGATGGAGGAGAGGTTCTGGCGCGAGGGCGACGGGCTCATCGTCGACGTGTGGAGCGCTGACTGGGCCTCGCTGGACGGCTATCGCGGCGTCAACGCCAACATGCACGCCGTCGAGGCGTTCCTCGCCGTCGCCGAGGTGACCGGTCGCCGGGTCTGGCTCGATCGCGCGGTGCGGATCCTGGAGAGGGTCGTGCACGGGTTCGCGCGGGAGCACGACTGGCGGCTCCCGGAGCACTTCACCTCGTCCTGGTCGGTCGAGCTGGACTACAACATCGACCAGCCGGGGCACCCGTTCCGGCCTTACGGGGTCACCATCGGGCACCTCTTCGAGTGGGCGCGGCTGGCGCTGCACGCGCGGACGCTCCTCGGGGTGGAAGCGCCATCGTGGCTGCTCGCGGACGCCCGGTCGCTGCTCGCCGCGGCTGCCTCGCGCGGCTGGGCGGTCGACGGCGCTTCCGGCTTCGTCTACACGACCGACTTCGCCGACGAGCCCGTCGTGCGCGAGCGGATGCACTGGGTCGCCGCCGAGGCGGTCGCCGCTGCCTGGACGCTCTTCCGGGACACGGGATCCGCCGACGCGCTGGCGGACGTACGCCGCTGGTGGGCCTACTGCGAGGAGCACCTGGTCGACCGCGAGGGCGGTTCGTGGCACCACGAGCTCGATCCGGCCAACAAACCCTCGGCCACGGTCTGGCCCGGCAAGCCGGACGTCTACCACGCCTACCAGATGGCGATCCTGCCGCTGCTGCCTGCCGCGGCGAGCTTCGCCGGTGGGGCGATGAAGGAGCGCGTGTGAGCCTCACACTCGGGACCGGGCCGGCCGACCCCGTCAACGCGCGGGCCGGCGTGGGGTACGCCTCGCCGCAGACGTGGTGCTTCGCGGTCGAGCCGGGCGTCGGTGAGGTCGAGGCCGAGCTTCCGCTGGGGGCGCCGATCGAGGTGGCCGACGGGGACGAGCTGAGGTTCGTGGTGTTCCCCGAGTCGGCCGCCGAGGACGAGCGACGGTGGGAGGCGACGTACGTCTGTGTCGACGGGTTCCTCGACGACGGCCGGCGGCTCAGCGAGATAGGGGTGGTGGACCAGTACGGGCAGGCGCTGACTCCTGGCGCGCAGGGCGACGGGAGGCGGGCCTGGGTCGATCAGTGGAACCTACGCCGAGTGGCGCTGACCGGTCTTGCCGGGCGCCGGCTCGAGCGGTTCCTCGTCGTGGTCCGGGCGGCCGACGTGCCGCTGCGGTTGTGGGTCGACGATGTCGTCGTCGGACCTGCCCGGGTGCTCCCGGCCGAACCGCTCGACCAGGTCGACACCCGGCGTGGGACCCACTCCAGCGACCGGTTCTCGCGCGGCAACAACGCGCCGCTGGTCGGGCTGCCGCACGGGGGCGTCTTCGGGCTGCCGATGACCGACGCCGCCGCGGGCAACTGGCCCTACGCGTGGCACGCACACAACCGCGACACCGGCGGCGGGCCGAACCGTCCGGCGATCGAGGCGTTCGCGACCTCGCACATCCCGAGCCCCTGGATGGGCGATCACGGGGTCTTCCAGG
>NZ_JBHVKN010000235.1:0-7635 GCF_042798075.1 Nocardioides sp. NPDC057772 | reverse complement strand
CCGGTCGTACGACTCCGGGAAGCCCTTGCGGGCGGTGAGGCCGCGGGCGCGCAGCTCCGCCATGGGGAGCGGTCTTCGCCGGGTCGTCGAGGCTCGCCACCCAGGCGTCCTGAGCCACTGGTCGGTGGGTCGGCCGGCTCGGGCGTCGGTGTATCCGGGGTAGGAGTCGGGTCCGGTGTCGGGTCCGGCGTGGGTGTCGGGTCCGGCGTCGGTGTCGGGTCCGGTGTCGGAGTCGGTGTCGGGCTCGGCGAGGCGACCTCGTCGAGCCGGAAGTCCTGGCCGCCGCGGATCTCGCCGGCCGAGGTGATCGCGACCGTACGCGACGCCTCACCCACCACTCGCGTTCCCTCGGGCGCGGTGACGGTGATGGTGTAGTCGCCGGCCGGAAGGTTCTCGACGATGTAGCCGCCCGCGTCGTCGGTGGTGGCGGTGATCGGTCCGTCGGGCCCGTCGACGGTGACGGTGACACCGGCGACCGGCTCTCCGGTCGAGGCGTCGGTGACCCGTCCTGCGATCGTCCCGGGTCGGGTGAGATCGAAGTCGACCCCGGTCACGTCGGTCGAGGCCACGGTGACCGGTCGCGAGGTGGCGCCGGAGTAGCCCTCGGGCGCGTCGATCTCTGCGGTGTAGTCGCCCGGTGGCACGCCGTCGAGCACGTAGTTGCCGTCGCCGTCGGTGACGGTCGTGATCGGGTCGCCGCCGCCGGCGGGGACGAGCCGCACCTGGACGCCGCCGAGACCGTTGCCGCCGCCGGTCACCGCGCCCGAGACGCTGGCGAGCTGGTTGACCACGAAGTCCTGGTCGGTGACCGGGGTGTCGTCGATGGTGATGTCGGAGCGGGTGGTGCCGTCGGGGCCCGCGGTGTAGCCCTTGGGGACGGTCAGGGTCACCGAGTAGCCCGTGCCGGCGGCGTTGTCGTCGAAGAGGTAGCTGCCATCTGCCCCGGTGGTCGTGGTCGCGGTGGTCCCGTCGGGACGGGTCAGGGTCACCGTCGCACCCGGGACCGGGGCGCCGGCGTCGTCGCGTACGGTGCCGCTGATGGGCTGCGGGATCACCTGCCGCACGTCGAAGTCGGCTCGGGAGGCCGGGT
Organism: Nocardioides sp. NPDC057772; assembly: GCF_042798075.1. Classification (NCBI taxonomy): domain Bacteria; kingdom Bacillati; phylum Actinomycetota; class Actinomycetes; order Propionibacteriales; family Nocardioidaceae; genus Nocardioides; species Nocardioides sp. NPDC057772. The sequence goes on along the minus strand of NZ_JBHVKN010000235.1, from coordinate 6,545 downwards.
CGCCGTCGTTGCCGCGGTTGCTGACGGTCGCCTCGGTCTGCCCGACGCTCACGCAGCCGTCGGGCTGGGTGAGTCGGACGGTGTAGCCGTCCTGGGTGGCGTACTCGCCAAAGGAGTAGGTGCCGTCGGGAGCGGGGCTCGTGGTCGCCAGCGTCTCGCCGTAGGGCGAGACCAGGGTGAGCACCGAGCCCTCGACCGGGCACGAGCCGGAGGTCGACACGTCGGTGACGGTGCCGCCGATCGGGCGGGCCCTGCTGACGAACCAGGTCTGGTAGACCGGGAACCCGGCACGGCGGGTGAAGACGAAGGTCAGGCTGGTGAGGCGGATGTCGGGCTCGTACCAGCCGCTCGCCCCGTTGGTGTCGGTCGCGGTCGGGTTGCCCGTCAAGGTCGAGGTGGCCGCGTTCCAGGTCGGCTGGTCGGCGCCGCCGGCGTAGTTGAACGATCCCTGGAACCACGAGGAGATCTCGGTGGCCGGAACGTCCTCGCCGTTCTCGTCGGTCGCCCGGATCTGGACCTGGTCGGAGTCGATGTCGCCGAGCACGAACGCCCATCCGGTGTCGGGGGTGGGATCGGCGAAGGTGTAGGTCGTGGTGGAGGCCCCGGTCGGGGTGTCCGCCTTCGGACGGAGGTTGACGTACGCCGAGCCGCGGCTCGAGCCGTACTTCGCACCCGGCGGCGTGCCGGTGTCGAGGAAGGTGGACGCGCCGCTGGGAAGAGCGACGTTGGCCCGCGAGTCACTGGCCATCTGAGCCGCGGGGAAGCCGGCCGACCGCTGGGTCATCGTCGTCGAGTAGTCGTTCGATGTCCCGGAGATGGGCGCCCACTCGGCCCATGAGTCGGTCATCGCGTGAGCCGGTGCAGGCAACAGCACCGTGACGAACACTCCGGCCAAGAGCGCCAACGCCAGGCAGGCCCGGTTGAACATGGGAGGGGATCCTTTGCTTCCGAGGAGCAAGAACGCTGTGTTGGGGGGACTTAGGAAGGCTATCCGAGCGAGGTCCGACATTTGTGCTCTGAATCACGCGTGTGATTGAGGTTGGCGTCGTTCGACACCGTGGAATTCCTCTCCGCAGGGCGCGGGATCGAGCGGACCGATCGCGCTGGCCTCGGATGAGGGCAACCGCGCGGTGAGCGCGGTGACGGCCCAGGCCTGCCGACCGAGGTGGCCAGAGCCCGCTCGTCGAGGGGGCGTCGAGAACGCCAGCGAGACCGAGAGCGATACGAAGTTGCCGGGAGGAGGAAGAGCGCATTGATGGCGAGGTTGATCGCAGGGCTGAACAGGAGCAGCGTACGCAGGAACGGCTGCCGCCGGCTGGAACTCAGTCCCACGAGAAGGTCCGCCACGGGCATCGATCCGGCTTTGGCCGAGTCCGGCGCCGACGGGCCACCTGGTCGACTTGGCCTTTCAGGTCGACCAGGACGAGGTCTGATGTGGGTTACGTCTCAACCCCCTGCGCCCGAAGCCTTCCTACTCGCGAGTCACCCGCGCGTTGGTTTACCGTCCAAATCGCGCCCAGCCCAGGACGCCAGTAGGGAGATACGCGAACGATGAGCACGACCCAGATCGCCGAGAAGCGCGAGGTGCGCGAAGCCAACCGAGTCGAAGGTCACAACGCCAGGTCCTGGCTGCTGGTCTCCGCGATGCGTACGGAGATCTTCGACGACGCGCAGCTCAGCCGCGCCGACCAGATCATCCTCGACATGGAGGATGCGATCGACACCTCGCTCAAGGACCAGGCCCGCGAGAACGTGACCACCTGGCTCAAGGGCGGCGGCCGAGCCTGGGTACGCATCAACGACTGGACCACCGACGACTGGAGCGAGGACCTCGCGGCGCTGGCCGGGATCGAGACGCTCGCCGGTGTCATGCTCGCCAAGACCGAGTCGCCGGACCAGGTGACCGACACCTTCCAGCGGCTCGGCGGCTCGACCCCGGTGATCCCGCTGCTCGAGTCGGCGCTGGGCATCGAGGACGCGGCGACGATCGCCCGGGCCCGTGGTGCCTACCGGCTCGCCTTCGGCTCCGGCGACTACCGCCGCGACACCGGTGCGGAGAACGACCCGCTCGCGATGGCCTACCCGCGGACCAAGCTCGTCCTCGCCTCGCGGATCGGCAATCTCCCCGGCCCGATCGACGGCCCGACGGTGGGCAGCAGCCACCCGCTGCTCCGCGAGCAGGGTGCCGACGGCGTCGCGATGGGTATGACCGGCAAGCTCTGCCTCGACCTCGAGCAGCCCGCCGTGATCAACGAGTCGTTCAGCCCGTCCCCGTCCGACGTCACCTGGGCCTACGAGTTCCTCCACAAGTTCGAGGAGGGCGGCCGCGTGATCCGCGACGGCAGCGACAAGCCCCGCCTGGCTCGTGCCGAGACGATCAAGCGTCGCGCCGAGCTGTTCAAGATCAAGCCGGACACCTACGGCGACCCGGTCGCGGGCCCGAGCGTCTACTGACCTCTGGCCGACTCGGCGCGTCTGCCCCAGATATCCATGCCGAGTCGGCGCTGATGTCCCACGAATCACTGCCGAGTCGGCGCATCTGTCCCATGCGGTTGGGGCAGTTGCGCCGACTTGGCTTCGGAATTCGGGACAGACGCGCCGACTGAGCATGTATCTGCGGGGCAGTTGCGCCCACTCGGCGCACGGGGGTGGGACAGATGCGCCGAGTGGGCCGGCCTCGGCTAGCGTTGACGTCGTGGATCTGCAGCAGCGCATCAGTGACCGGGCCGGTGAGATTCTGCTTTTCGCCGTCACCCCGCCGAGGGTGACCACGGACCCCGAGAGGGTCCAGCAGATCGCAGAGGTCACGCTCGAGCGCATCCGGCCGCTCGACGTGGACGGTCTGATCCTCTACGACATCGACGACGAGTCCGACCGCAACCCGGAGGAGCGGCCGTTCCCGTTCGTACGCACCCTCGACCCCGCTCAGTTCCTCGAGCGCAATCTCGCCGGCCTCGACGTGCCGGCCGTGGTCTACCGCGCCACCGGAAAGTACGAGGAGTCGGCCCTGCGTGACTGGGTCAAGACCCAGGACCCGGCCAAGGCGCTCTCGGTCTTCGTCGGTGCCTCCTCGGGTGAGAAGCGCGTCGCCACCAGCCTGCGCCGGGCCCAGGAGATCCGCAGGGAGACCAACCCCGACCTGCTCCTCGGAGCCGTCGCGATCCCCGAGCGCCACACGGCCAAGGGCGATGAGCACCTGAGACTGATCGCGAAGCAGGAGGCGGGCTGCTCCTACTTCGTGAGCCAGGTCGTCTACGACGTCAACGCCGCCAAGAATCTCGTCTCCGACTACCGCTACGAGTGCGAGAGCCGCGGCCTGCAGCCGGTCCCGATCGTGTTCACCTTTTCGGTGTGCGGCTCGATGAAGACCCTGGAGTTCCTCCGCTGGCTCGGCGTCGACGTCCCGCGCTGGATCGAGAACGAGCTGCGCCACGCCACCGACACCCTCGACGCCTCGCTCGAGCAGGCCGAGGCGACCGCGATCGAGCTGATGTCCTTCTGCCGCCAGCTCGGCGTGCCGTTCGGCATCAACATCGAGTCCGTCTCGATCCGCAAGGTCGAGATCGAGGCCTCCGTACGTCTCGCCGAACGGCTCCGCGGCAAGCTGGAGCGCTGAGCCGACCGGGATGTTCGTCTAGGTATGCAGCCGAACCGTCACTTCCCGTGCGGAGCTCCGCCAGGGATGTGACGGCTGCCCTGCATACCTAGACGAACAGACTCACAGCCCAGTACGCATCGCCCACAGCTCGGGGAACAGGATGATGTCGAGCTGCTTGCGCAGGTAGGAGACCCCCGAGGTCCCGCCGGTGCCGGGCTTGAAGCCGATGATCCGCTCGACGGTGGTCACGTGCCGGAACCGCCAGACCCGGAAGGCGGTCTCCAGGTCGGTGAGCTCCTCGCCGAGCTCGTAGAGGTCCCAGTGCTTCTCGGGGTCGCGGTAGACCTCGCCCCAGGCTGCTTCGACGGCGTCGGAGGCGGCGTACTCCTGCTTCCAGTCCCGGTCGAGATGGTCGGCCGGGATGTGGAAGCCGCGCCGGGCGAGCAGTCGCAGCGACTCGTCGTAGAGCGAGGGCCGTCCGTACGCAGCCAACACGTCCTTCTCGTGCGGCCGGCCCTCGTGGGCCCGGAGCGTGTAGGCCGCCTTGTTGCCGAGCGCGAACTCGATGCAGCGGTACTGCCACGACTGGAAGCCCGAGCCGGTGGCCAGGTAGGGGCGGAACTTGTCGTACTCGGTCGGGGTGAGCGTCGAGAGCACGTCCCAGGCGTGCACGAGCTGCTCCATGATCCGGGATACCCGGGCGAGCCCCTTGAACGCCGGGCGCACGGCGTCCTCGGCGAGCAGCCGCTGCGCCTCGGTCAGCTCGTGCAACGCGAGCCGCATCCACAGCTCCATCGCCTGGTGCTGCACGATGAAGAGCATCTCGTTGTGGTCGCCCGAGAGTGGGTGCTGCGCGCCGAGCACCTCCGGCAGGTGGAGGTAGTCGGAGTAGTCCATCGGAAGGTCCTGCGTGGTGCTCATGTCACTGCTCCTCGGGTCCAGAAGCGCTCGTCGCGCCATTCGTCGTTGTCCATCACCGAGACCAGGTGGTCGACGGCATCCCAGACGTCGACGTAGCGGGTGTAGAGCGGGGTGACGCCGAAGCGCAGGATGTCCGGCGAACCTGCCCGGAAGTCGCCGACCACTCCGCGCTCGATGAGCGCCTGCACGATCGCGTACGCCCCCTCGTCGGTGCTCAGCGACAGCTGGCTGCCCCGCTGCGCGTCCTCCAGCGGGGACTCGATCGTGAACCCCCGCAACCGGGACGCGACCAGGTCGGCGAAGAGCCGGGTCAACGCGAGAGACTTCTCCCGGAGCGCCTCGAGGCCGCCGTACGTCTCGGCCGCGAGCAGCGTGTCGACACCGCACTCCAGCGCGGAGATGCCGATGACGGCCGGGGTGCCGGACAGGTAGCGCGAGACGCCCTCCGCCGGGCGGTAGCCCGGGGACATCTCGAACGGCGCCGCGTGCCCCATCCAGCCCGACAGCGGCTGCTCGAAGCGGTCGACGTGACGGGGATTGACCCACAGGAACGCGGGCGAGCCCGGGCCGCCGTTGAGGAACTTGTAGCCGCAGCCGATCGCGAAGTCGGCATCGGCACCGCGCAGGTCGACCGGCACCGCGCCGGCCGAGTGGCACAGGTCCCAGACCGCGAGCACGCCGTGCTCGTGCGCGAGAGCGGTCACCGAGGCCATCGAGTGCAGGTAGCCGGTGCGGTAGTTGACCTCGGTCAGCATCAGCACCGCGGCCCGGTCCAGCCACCTCTCGATCTCGGACGGGGAGTCGACCAGGACCAGCTCGTAGCCGCGGTCGCGGCACAGCGATGAGGCGATGTAGAGGTCGGTCGGGAAGTTGCTGCGCTCGCTGACCACGATCCGCCGCTCAGGTGCGTCGGCAGACGCGATCGAGAGCGCGGAGGCGAGCACCTTGTAGACGTTGAGCGAGGTCGAGTCGGCGACCACGACCTCGCCTTCGCCTGCGCCGATGATCCGGGCGATCTTGTCGCCGACGCGCTGGGGGAGGGTGATCCAGGAGGCGGTGTTCCACGACTCGATCAGCCCCTGCCCCCATTCCTGGGTGACCACCTCGGCCACCCGACCGGCGGTGGCGCGGGGGAGCGCGCCGAGGGAGTTGCCGTCGAGGTAGATCGTCTTCTCGGGCAGATCGAACAGATCCCGCAGCGGGGCCAGCGGGTCGGCCTGGTCGAGAGCGACCGCGTCGTCGCGGTTCATTCGGCACCTTCCTGGGTGATCGCACGGAGCACGGCCCGCACGGGCGCGGCGTCGGCGGTGGTGAGCTTGAGGGGGAGCGCGATCAGCTCGTAGTCGCCCGCGGGCACCTCGTCGAGCAGCAGGTTCTCCAGGATGCGTACGTCGTGACGATGGGTCGCGAAGTGGGCCGGCAGATCCTTGGAGGTGGCCGGGTCCAGGCTGGCCGCGTCGGTGCCGACCAGCCGCACCCCGTTCGCGGCCAGGACCTCGATCAGCTCGGGGTCCAGCGCGCAGAAGTCGTCGTCCCAGGTCGTCGGCTGGGTGGCGTACGTCCGGAACAGCACGCGCGGCGGCAGGTCGGTGACGTCGACGTGGTCAACGGTGACCAGCGGACGCACCCCGGTCACGTCGATCACCCGGCACGGGCCGAGGAACGGCTCGAGCGGCATCTCGCCGGCGGGCGCGCCGCCGTCGGTGAAGTGCAGGGGTGCGTCCGCGTGGGCGCCGACGTGGGCCGACACCGAGATCTCGGCGACGTTGACCGGGCAGCCGGGGCCGATCCGGAACGTCCAGCCGACCTCGGTCGCGTGGTCGCCGGGGAAGACCGGCGAGTCAGCGTGAACGGGTGGTGAGATGTCCCACAGTTGCGCCATGTTCCGCAGCCTAGACGACCCGATTTTCCGTCGACTCGGCGCGTTGTGACAGGTCATCCCGTCGAGTCGGCTCATCATGACCGATCATCCCGCCGAGTCGGCGCGTCATGACGGGCCGACTCGACGCTGGAACGGGTCAGGATG
>NZ_JBHVKN010000234.1:0-7673 GCF_042798075.1 Nocardioides sp. NPDC057772 | reverse complement strand
CGGTGAGGGTGAGGGTTGGGCCATCGTGGCGCTGTCGGCCCTCGGAATTTGGCTGGGCGGGGGGATCGCCTGCAGGGCCGCGGGGCTCGCCCCGGCCGTGGTGGCCATCGGCGGCGGCGTGGCCGACGCCGACGACCTGCTGCTCGGGCCTGCCCGGCGTGCTTTCCTGGCGCAGCTGACCGGCCGGGGACACCGGCCGATGCTGGACATCCGCAAGGCCACCCTGGGCAACGACGCGGGGCTGATCGGCGCGGCCGACCTGGCTCGCAAGTGAGCCTGCACATCGGTGTCGACATCGGCGGCACCAAGGTGCTCGCGGCGGAGGTCTCGCCGGCCGGCGAGGTGCTCCGCACCGCTCACCGGAGCACACCGGGGCGCCGGGTCGACCTGGAGCTGGTCGAGGACGCGCTGACCGAGGCGGTCAGCGAGGTGGCTGCCGGGCGTCCCGTCGCCGGGGTCGGGCTGGCCGCCGCCGGGTTCGTCGACGCGGCGGGGGAGCGGGTCATGTTCGCTCCCCACCTGCCGTGGCGCGGCGAGCCGACGCTGACCCGGCTCTCCTCGCGCTGGGGCACCCGGGTGGCACTCGACAACGACGCCAACTGCGCCGCGCTCGCCGAGCTTGAGCTCGGCGCGGCACGCGGTGTCGACTCCGCCCTGCTCATCACCCTCGGCACCGGCATCGGCGGCGCCGTGATCCTGGACGGTCGCGTCGTGCGCGGCCGTAACGGCATGGCCGGCGAGTTCGGCCACATGCAGGTCGTGCCGGGTGGGCTTCCGTGCGAGTGCGGCCTGACCGGCTGCTGGGAGCAGTACTCCTCGGGCAACGCGCTGGTCGCGTTCGTGCGTGCCCGTGTGGAGACCGAGGAGCACGCCGGCGGCCCGCTCGACGAGCTCGCCGCGGGCGACCCGCTCAAGATCACCGGCCCGGCGGTCACCGCCGCCGCGGCCGACGGCGATGCGCTCGCGCTGGCCGCGTACGAGTCGGTGGGGTCGTGGCTCGGTGTCGGGATGGCCGGCCTGGTGGCCGCCTTCGACCCCGAGCTCCTGGTGGTCGGCGGGGGAGTCTCGACCGCGGGTGACCTGCTGCTGGCGCCCGCTCGGGCGGCCCTGGAGGCCTCCCTCGTCGGCCGCCTCCATCGTGACGTACCGCCGATCGTGGCGACCGCCTTCGGTGCCGAGGCCGGCGTCGTGGGGGCGAGCATCCTGGCCCGCCGGGCGACCTCGAGCCAGGACTAGACGCGAGCGCCGTCGTCCCAGGGGTCGCGGGGCTCGGACGGCATCGTCGCCAGCAGGTAGACGAAACCGGCGATGAAGGCCGTGACGAGGCCGCCGATGACCCAGCTGCTGAAGTGCTCGTCGGTGATCTGGGTGACCACGATCAGCACGAGCACCGCGACCGGCGCGCCGAGCACGCCGATCCAGGCCAGCAGCCGCGCCGGGGTCGGCTTCGGCAGCGGCGGGGGAGGCGGCGGGACGTAGCCCTCGTCGTCGTCACGCCACATGTCGTCGTAGGGGTCTGGCTCGTCGACGGGTTCGACGATGTCGATCTTCTTCTCGAAGAGGCCGCGGGAGACGGGCTCGTCCTCGAGCGCGGGGCGGTCGCCGTAGTTCTCGACGATCTCGCGCCAGGCTTCCTCGTCCGACGGCTGGCCCTCGGGAGGCACGGAGGCGTCGTCGGAGGCCCCGGTGATGTCCTCGGGCCGGTCGTCTCGCTCGCTCACTCTTCCAGCCTAGCCGGATCTCATGACAGGGTGCGGGAGTAGAAGTACCTGTCTCGTTATAGGCTCACCGGTCGAAGGCAATTTGGGAAGGCGATGGGGTGTCGACGAAGCTCTTCTACTCGTTCTTGAAGTGGGTCGCTGTCGGTCCTCTGCTCCGGGCGGTGTTCCGCCCGACCTGGGAGGGTGTGGAGAACATCCCGCGCAAGGGTCCGGCGATCCTGGCCGGCAACCACCTCTCCTACGCCGACTGGCTCTTCATGCCGCTGGGCTCCCCGCGGATGGTGCGCTTCGTGGCGAAGGCGGAGTACTTCACCGGCACGGGCGTGAAGGGGTTCCTGCAGCGTACGTTCTTCAGCGGCACCGGCAACGTGCCGATCGACCGGTCGGGGGCGACCGCGGCCGAGGGTGCCCTGATCGCCGCGAAGCGGGTGCTCGGCGACGGCGAGCTCTTCGGGATCTATCCCGAGGGCACCCGTTCTCACGACGGCAAGCTCTACCGCGGCCGCACCGGCATCGCTCGGTTGGCCCTCGACACCGGCGCTCCGGTGATCCCGGTCGCCGTGATCGGCACCGACGTGATCGCGCCCCCGGGCAAGAAGCTCGGCAAGATCGTCCGGCCGCGGATCGTCTTCGGCAAGCCGCTGGACTTCTCGCGCTACGAGGGAATGGCCAACGACCGCTACATCCTGCGCGCGATCACCGACGAGATCGTCTACGAGATCCTGAAGCTGTCCGGCCAGGAGTACGTCGACATGTACGCCACCGAGGCCAAGAAGCTCGCCAACGGTGAGAAGCCCGCGAAGAAGAACTCCGCGCGGCCGACCAAGGACGTAGCCTGACGATCCACTCGTCCCACCCGTTCCCGACGCCGGAGGACCCGGTACGCCGGTGGCGCGGTCGTCTGGGTGGGCGGGTGTCGCTGTGGACCTCGGGCTCGGCCGGGCTCACCGTCTCCTCGCTGATGATGGCCAACGGCGCGCCGGGTGCCGTGCTCGGTCTGCTCGACCCCGACTCGGACCTGCGCGACGAGCTCGAGGAGACCGGCGTCGGGGTCGTGTCACTGCTCCACTGGCGCCACCGTGATCTCGCCGAGGCGTTCGGCGGCACCGCTCCCGCGCCCGGCGGCGCCTTCCGGACCGGGTCATGGGAGACGACCGAGTTCGGGCGGCGTCTCGCCGACGCCCCCACCTGGGCCGGCGTACGCCTGGTCTCGATGACGGAAATCGGTTGGTCGGCCCTGGCGACGTGCGAGATCGTGTCGCTCGAGGTGGGTGACGACTCCGACCCGCTGGTCCACCGGCACGGAAGGTACGAACGATGATCGACGGCTATCTGCGACGGCTCGGCATCGAGGGGCGGCCGGAGGCGACGTACGAGACGCTCGTCGAGCTTCATCACCGCCATCTCGACACGCTGCCCTACGACAACCTCTCGACCATGCTCGCCGCCATCGGCGCGGTCGGGGCGCCGCACTCCGTGGATCCGGTCGAGACGCTGGAGCGGGTCGCCGCCGGCGGCAACGCGGGCTACTGCTTCCACCACAACGGTCTGGTCTCGCTGGTCCTGGAGGAGCTGGGATTCGATGTCGTCCGCCGCCCCGGCCAGCTGATCGAGACGACCGGCCCGAGCGGTGAGCTGGACCATCTCGCCTTCGAGGTCCGCGGGCTGGCGACGTCCGATAACCCTGGTGGGCGCTGGTGGCCCGATCTGGGCTTCGGCGACGCCTTCCGGGATCCGCTGCCGCTGGTCGACGGACACTTCCGGCAGAACGGGTTCGTCTATCGGCTGGTGCGGGTGGGCGAGGACGGCTGGACGTTCCACCACGACCCGGCGGGGTCCTTCCACGGCAACCTCATCCGCGGGCTGGTGGACCTGGACGAGGTCGCGGCGAGGCACCCGGCCCTCTCGACGCCGCCCGGTCCCTATACGAGCAAGCTGGTCGTGCAGCGGCGCGACGCGACCGGCGCCGACACCGTCCGCTCGATCCGCTACACCCGGATCGGGGAGGGTGCGGTCACCCGCGAGCTGCGTGACTTCGCGGAGTGGACGGCGGCCCTGGAGGGCCTCGGGCTCTCCTTCGCCGGGGTCGAGGAGGACGCACTGCGCGAGCTCCACAAGCGACAGGCCGCCGACTACGACGAGTGGTTGCTGACGCGGTAGTCGGCGACGTGCTGAGATGGCGGACATGAGCGACGACGCACCTGCCCCCGAGCTGCTCGACATCGCCGCCGAGCTCTACGGGCTGCCGCTGACCGACTTCACTCCCGAGCGCGACGCGCGGGCCAAGGCTCTGAAGGGCACGTCGCTGGCGGGCCCGGTCAAAGCGCTCAAGAAGCCGTCGACCGCGGCCTGGGTGGTCAACCTGCTGGTGCGCTACGAGACCGAGCAGGTGGAGCAGGTGATCTCGGTCGGAGCGCTGCTCCGCGAGGCGCAGACCGGGATGGACGCCGCCCAGCTGCGAGAGCTCACCAAGCAGCGCCGGCAGCTGACGGCTGCGGTGACGACCCGCGCTCGCGGTCTCGCGCGTGAGCACGGCCTGCGGGTGACCGAGGCGGTGGCGACCCAGGTCGAGGCGACGCTGACGGCAGCGATGATCGACGAGTCCGCCGCCCGCGCCGTACGCAGCGGTCTGCTCGTCGCCGCCCTGTCCGCGACCGGCGTCGACGACGTCGACGCGGCATCGGCCGTCGCGCTGCCCGACGCGATGGGCTTCGAGGTCCCCGAGGTCGTACCTCCGCCTCCCGAGCCGCTACGAGCCGTTCCCGACCTGCCCGACACCGCCGCCCTCGATGAGGCGCGCGAGGCGCTCGCCGAGGCCGAGTCGGCGCTGTCCGAGGCCGAGGCGGAGCGAGACAAGGCGACGGCGGCCTTCAAGGACGTCGAGGCCAGGTCGCTCCAGGTGAAGTCCGAGATCGAGGATCTACGCCGTCGCCTGGCCGATCTGGAGGCGACCGCGCTCGAGGTCGAGGACGAGCTCACCGAGGCGGAGGAGGCGCGCGACTCCGCCGAGACCGCGGTCTCGGACGCGGCTGCTGCCCGGGACTCGGCGGCTGCGGAGGTGGAACGGCTCGAGGGCTAGGACCCTCCGCGGTGGGTCAGATGTCCTTGCGCATCCGGACCAGTGGTACCGGGGCGCCGCCACGGTCGTCCTCGATCCGTTCGACGGCTTGGAAGCCGTACGCCCGGTAGAGCGGCTCGCCGGCCAGCGTGCCCATCAGCTCGAGGGTGGTGAAACCCTCGGCCGCGGCTGCTCGCTCGCACAGGTCCAAGATCAGCCTGCCGACGCCGCGACGGGCGAAGGCCGGGTCGGTGTACATCGCTCGCACCCTCGCCGGGTCGGTGGCCGGGTCGAGGAGCGTCGGCTCACGGCCGGGGGTGTGGTCGCCGCCGTAGAGGGTTGCCCTCCGGCTCCAGCCGCCGCAGCCGGCGATCTCGTGGCCCTCCTCGACGATGAAGTAGGTGCCATCCTCGATCAGCTGGGTGTCGATGCCCATCACCATCCTGCTCGAGGCGATCTGGGCCTCGGTCAGGAACCCCTTCTGGAGCTCGGCGATCGAGGTGTTCATGATCTCGGTCAGGTCGGGGATGTCGGCGGGAGTCGCCAGGCGGTGGGTGAAGGGCACGGAGCGAGCCTGCCATCTCCGGCCACGTCGGCGACCGCAGATCTGCAACCCAGGATTCCTGTGTGAGGGATGTCACGTGAAATGCCGGCGATCTCTTGACGCTGTAAAACGATGTCGATAACGTTTTCGAGCGAGTTCGCGCGAGCTCTGAGGTAGCACCGACCACCGTTCAATCGAGAGAACAGGATCGATGATGACCCGAGTTCGAGTTAGACCCGTGCGTGCCCGGCTGGGGAGAAGCACCGCCCGCTTCGCCGCCGCGGCAGCCATGCTGATCACCGGCGGCTTCGCCGTCGTCTCCGGCGCAGTCCCGGCCCATGCCGACGGCACCACCCTGCAGGCTGCGGCTGCCGAGTCAGGCCGCTATTTCGGCACCGCCATCGCGGCCAGCCGGATGTCGGACTCGCAGTACATGACCATCGCGAACCGTGAGTTCAACATGATCACCGCCGAGAACGAGATGAAGATGGACGCGACCGAGCCATCGCAGAACCAGTTCAACTTCACCTCGGGAGACCGGATCGCCAACTGGGCCCTCCAGAACGGCAAGCGAGTCCGCGGGCACGCGCTGGCCTGGCACTCCCAGCAGCCGGGCTGGATGCAGAACATGGAGGGCAGTGCCCTCCGCAACGCGATGCTCAACCACATCGCCGGCGTCGCGGGGCACTACCGCGGCAAGATCTACGCCTGGGACGTGGTGAACGAGGCGTTCGAGGACGGCTCCTCCGGAGCCCGCCGCAACTCCAACCTCCAGCGCACGGGCAACGACTGGATCGAGGCCGCCTTCCGGGCCGCCCGCTCCGCCGACCCCAACGCGAAGCTCTGCTACAACGACTACAACACCGACAACTGGAGTCACGCGAAGACGCAGGCCGTCTACAACATGGTCCGCGACTTCAAGTCGCGCGGCGTACCCATCGACTGCGTCGGTTTCCAGGCCCACTTCAACTCCGGCAACCCGGTGCCGAGCAACTACCACGTCACGCTGCAGAACTTCGCGGACCTGGGTGTCGACGTACAGATCACCGAGCTCGACATCGCCGGCTCCGGCACCTCGCAGGCCGAGCAGTACCGTGGCGTCACCCAGGCCTGCATGGCGGTGACCCGCTGCACCGGCATCACGGTCTGGGGCGTACGTGACAGCGACTCGTGGCGAGCCTCGGACACGCCCCTGCTCTTCGACGGCTCCGGCAACAAGAAGCTCGCCTACAACTACGTCCTCAACCAGCTCAACACCGCCGACGGCGGGTCCACCCCGGGAGGGAGCTGCACGGTGACGGTCACCCGGACCGAGTCGTGGGGCGACCGGTTCAACACGGTCTTCGCTGTCAGTGGTACCAACAACTGGGTCGTCAGGATCAGCACCGGGGCCGGGCAGAGTCTGCAGAACTCGTGGAACGCCAGCGTCTCCGGGACCTCGGGGACTCTCACTGCCACGCCCAACGGCAACGGGAACCAGTTCGGGATCACGTTGTACTCGGGTGGGAACACGTCGACGCCTACTGCTAGCTGTACTGCGGTCTGAATCTGGCAGGGCGGGGTCTCGGTCGCGGATCGTGGCCCCGCCCGGCCGGCTGGTCGAGCCGTTGGAGCCGCTGGGCGGAGGGGTTGTCGAGCTCGTTCCCGGGAAACCTCGGTTGGCGACTGTTCCTTCGTTTCAGGGTTCGCCGCCGACCCGATCTCTAGTGTTTCTCGATCGCGCGCCGCGTCAAGGACGCCCTGCGGGCGCCGGCTTCGCCGGCCGCTTCGCGGTCCTCGACCCGGCACCCGATCGAGAAAAGATTTCGCCTGTATCGGGGCGGCGGCGAGAGAGTGGCGCAGCACTCATGCGTCTTGTTCGCTGACTGCATAACTTGGGGCTGACCAGCCAAAATGAGTAGCGGAATGTACTGTCGTCGCATATAATAAGACGTATGTCCGAGACCATCGACCGCCTCCTCGACGGACCACCTCCCGGTGCGTCCGAGGGTGAGCTGGTCGACTGGATCACTCGTCTCGAAGCCGTGAAGTGCCGAGTCGAGGCTGTTCAAGCCGAAGCAGCGGTACGTCTCGAGGAAGCCGCCCGGGCCCGGCAGGCCGAGGCGGGGGTGCCTGTTCGCAGGCTCGGCGAAGGCGTCGCCTCCCAGGTGGCGTTGGCGCGCCGGGTCTCACCCGCTCGGGGTGCGAAGCTGCTCGGGCTGGCCAAGATCCTCCTTGCGGAGATGCCGCACACCTTCGCGTTGATGAAGGCCGGGCTGTTCTCCCAGTGGCAGGCCACCATCCTCGCCCGCGAAACCGCCTGCCTCTCCCTCGATGACCGGCGGATCATCGACCACGAGCTCTGCGCCAC
>NZ_JBHVKN010000233.1:0-7692 GCF_042798075.1 Nocardioides sp. NPDC057772 | reverse complement strand
CTACGCCGCCTGGCGCACTACGCGGTTGCTGGCCGTCCTCCCCGAGCGGGGACGGCCAGCAACCGAGGGTCAGGAGAGGCAGACCTTGGCGACGTCGTACTTAGCCGAGTAGATCGTCACCGGATCATCGGCGAACACCGGCCGGCAGGCCGGCGAGGTGAGCTCGTGCACGGTGATCCCGTCGTAGAACCCGTGATCGGTGCAGTTCTCGTAGTTCACGTAGACGTCGCCCGGCTTGCCGTCGCGGAAGATCCGCAAGATGACGTACGCCGTGACCGGCTGCCCCTTCGCGCAGTTCTGCGGCGAGTTGGGGCCGGAGCGGGCCGGGGCGTCCCGGATCGCCTCCACGAGGCCGGAGGCATCGGCACCGGTGATCTCTCGCGAGCCGGTGAGCGAGGCCGAGGACGGCTCGTACTCACAGATCGCGATCGAATCCGGGGCATCGCCCTCGAGCGGTGAGCTGGTCGGCTCCGTCGGCGGTCGCACCGGGTCGCCCTCGGCCAGCGGCGAGGCGGTCTCGCAGCCGAAGGGATCCTCGGGCGTCGTCTGCAGCGAGGCCTTGATGTCGCCGTTGACGTCGTCGTCGCCGGGACCGGTGAGGATCGTCGCGTACGCGTCCTCGACCTGGACCCGCGTCAGCAGCCAGCCCTCGTGCTCCCAGGAGCCGGTCTCGAAGGTGTCATCCTTCTCACGCTTCTGGATGAGCACATAGGGCTGCCACAGTGCGAACGGCACCTTGCCGAACTCGGCCGGGAAGTCACGGTCGCGGGTCTCGTTGCACGCGATCGCCGGCACCGGCCGGTTGGTGATGTTGGCGACATAGGGAGTCCGCGGCACGGTGTCCCACTGGTCGCCCGGCTCTGCGATGCACTCCGGCAGCGCCGGCGCCGTGGCGTCGGCCCACTCCGCGGGCACCTGGAAGGCGATGTCGTAGCGGACCGCCCAGCGCTTGCCCTCCGCGGGCGCGCCCAGGTCGTCGCGGCCGCGCTGGTCGTAGGTGCCCTCGGGGGCCGCCTCGTTCTGCTCGGAGAGGGCCTTGGGGGCCTCGCCGGAACTGTCCTCGACACCGGCGTTGTCGCTCGCGGCCGTGCTCTCGTCGCTGCTGCCCGTGGGCTGCAGGTTGGCGATCACGCCACCCAGCCCGACGACGGCCAGCACCGCGGCGGCCGCGGCCAGGATCCAGGGTGCCTTCCGGCGTGCGGGCGCCTTCTCCTCGGCCGTCTCCTGCCCGTCCGACGTGTCGGACACATCGGCCGGTCCAGATTCTTCAGCGGCCCCGGGGATCGCGAGCTCCCGCGGCTCGAAGCCGTCGGCGGCACGGGCCAGGGCGGCCCGGAAGGCCCGCTCCTCGCGCTCGAAGTCACTCATTGTCAACCCCCTCGTTCAATCGTTCCCTCAGCTTGGCCAGCGCCCGGTGCACATGTGAGCGGGCGGTGGCTTCGGCGCAGTCGAGCACCACGGCTATCTGTGCGAACGACAGGTCCTCGTAGAACCGGAGCACCACCGCCGCCCGCTGGTTCGACGGCAGCGTCTGCACCAGGGCCCACGCCTCGTCCGCGTCGCGTTCCTCCGGGCCGGGCGCGTGGCTGGTGGCCATCGGCTCGACGTCCTCGACCAGCACCAGACGGCGGCGCTTGCGCCAGCCGCTGATCGACCCGTTGACGATGCTCCTCTTCACGTACGCCTCCGCCGTCCCGGACGCCGCCAGCGACTCCCACCGCGGCAGCGCACGGGTGAGGGCGTCCTGCACCAGATCCGGAGCGTCGGAGCTGTTGCCGGTCACCAGGTAGGCGAACCGCTGCAGCGCGGGACCCCGCGAGGCCACCCAGGCACCGAAATCGGGCTCTGTCGCCTCATGGCCGGCATCCACGGACACCTCCTCTGGCACGTTCACACCCCTCCTACGCGAAGTCTGTCGTGTTCGTTGCGTATAGCGCGGAATTGAGTTGCCCCGGCACATCCCGGTCCTAGGGTTGGCGGGGTGACCCGTGAAGTAGACGCCCGCACCGACCGCTATGTCGAGGACCTCTGCGCCCTCGACCCGCTGACCGCGACGTACGTCGGTGTCGCCGGCCATGACGCCGAGCTCCCTGACCTCTCGCCCGACGGGATGCAGGCGGTGGAGGACCTCCATCGGGCGGCCTACGCCGACGTGGCCGCTATCAAGCCGGTCGACGAGCGTGAGCAGGTGGCCAAGGAGGCCTTCCTGGAGCGGGTCGGCCTCGACATCGAGTTCGCCGACGCGCAGCTCGACCGGAAGTTCGTGTCCGTCATCGCCAGCGGCATCCACAACCTGCGTGAGGTCTTCGACCTGATGCCGACCGACACCGAGGAGGACTGGGTCGCGATCGGTTCGCGGCTGGCCGGGTTGCCGCAGGCCGTCTCGGGCTACACCGCGACGCTCCGCGAGGAGGCTGCGGCCGGGCGGGTGTCGGCGAAGGCCCAGTACGCGAAGGTCGCCGACCAGATCCTGGGCTGGACCGGGCAGAAGGGTGCCGGCGACTTCTTCAGCGGCCTGGTCGCGCGCGCCCCCGGGACCACGCCCGCCTCCCTGCGCGCCGAGCTCGAGGCTTCGGCCGCGAAGGCCAACGAGGCGTTCGCCGAGTTCGGGCGGTTCATGACCGACGACCTGGTCCCCAACGGCCTGCCGAAGGAAGCGGTCGGCCGTGATCACTACCGGCTCTACTCGCGGCGCTACCTCGGCGCCGAGATCGATCTGGAGGAGACGTACGCCTGGGGTTGGGAGGAGCTCAAGCGGCTCTCCGACGACATGGATGCCACCGCCGATCGGATCCTGCCGGGTTCGAGCCTCGCCGAGGCGGCAGCTCACCTCGACAACGACCCGGCGCGGCAGCTGACCTCGACCGACGCGCTCAGGTCGTGGATGCAGAGCAAGGCCGACGACGCGATCGCAGAGCTGGCCGACGTGCACTTCGACATCCCCGAGCCGGTCCGGCGGATCGAGTGCATGATCGCGCCGACCTCCGACGGCGGGATCTACTACACCGGCCCCTCCGAGGACTTCTCCCGGCCCGGCCGGATGTGGTGGTCGGTGCCCGAGTCGGTCACCTCGTTCGGCACCTGGCGCGAGCTGACCACGGTCTACCACGAGGGCGTGCCGGGCCATCACCTCCAGGTCGCCCAGACCGCCTACCGGGCCGAGCTGCTCAACCGCTGGCAGCGGCTGATGTGCTGGGTCTCCGGCCACGGCGAGGGCTGGGCGCTCTACGCCGAGCGGCTGATGGACGACCTCGGCTACCTCGACGACCCCGGCGACCGGCTCGGCATGCTCGACGGCCAATCCTTCCGGGCCGCCCGGGTCATCATCGACATCGGCATGCATCTGGAGCTGACGATCCCCGAGGACAACCCGTTCGGCTTCCACCCCGGCGAGGTCTGGACCCCGGACCTCGGCCGTGAGTTCATCGGCCAGCACTGTCTGATGGAGGCCGCCTTCCTCGACTTCGAGGTCGCCCGCTACCTCGGTTGGCCGGGCCAGGCGCCGTCCTACAAGGTCGGCGAGCGGATCTGGCTCCAGGCCCGCGAGGATGCGCGCGCTCGTGCCGGGGCGGCCTTCGACATGAAGGCCTTCCATCGTGCGGCGCTCGACCTCGGGTCGCTCGGGCTCGATCCGTTGCGGGCGGCTCTTGGGCGGTTGTAGCCCGGTTGGTCAGGGGCATTTGGTCGTTACGCGGGGCGCTCCTTGCCTTCAGGCACTGTTCCGCGGGGCTGGTCTTGGGCCGCCGACCCTGTCCTCGAGTATTTCTCGACCTGCCCCGGAGTCAAGGACGGCCTGCGGCCGCCGGCTACGCCGGCCGCTTACGCGGTCCTTGACACCGGACCATGTCGAGAAAGATTTGGCTGGCTATCAGGGGCGGCGGCCCCAAAGTGGCCGCGGGACACTCGCTCCTCGGGAGGCGGACGCCCCAGCGCGAACGAAAATTCATTCACCCCGCCCCGCCGAACGAATTTTCATTCACCCCGCCCCGCCGAACGAATCTTCATTCACCCCGCCAATCCCAAGCCGGTACCCACCCCAAGGCCCCGCGCCAGACCCCTGCCGCCGACCACAAACACAGCCCCTGACGGGCAGGAAGATCCGAACCTAACGACGCCGCGTCAGCAGCCTCTGCGCCACGACGAAGACCAACACCAGCACCCCGATCGTGATCCGCGTCCACCACGACGACAGCGTGCCGTCGAACGAGATGAAAGTCTGGATCGTGCCCAGCACGAGCACCCCGAGCAACGACCCGATCACGAAGCCACGGCCACCGGTGAGCAATGTCCCGCCGATGACCACGGCGGCGATCGCGTCCAGCTCCATGCCGACGGCGTGCAGCGAGTAGCCCGAGAGCGTGTAGAGCGCGAACAGGAGGCCGCCGAGCGCAGCACACAGCCCGCTGATCGCATACACCCCGACCTTGGTCGCCGCGACCGGCAACCCCATCAGCAGTGCCGACGGCTCGCTGCCGCCGAGCGCGTACACGGTGCGGCCGAAGCGGGTCGAGGAGAGGACGTACGCAGCGACCGCGACGATCACGAGCGCGAAGACCGCGGTCCAGCCGAGGTAGTAGCCACCGGGCAGGGTGATCGAGCCGAACGCGATGGCCGAGAAGGTCTCGTCCTTGATCGGGATCGAGTCGACGCTGATCAGGTAGCAGAGCCCGCGGGCGAGGAACATGCCCGCCAGGGTCGCGATGAACGGCTGGATGTCGAAGTAGTGGATCAGCAGCCCCATCGCGGTGCCGAGCAGGGTGCCGGCCAGGAGCACGACGGCGATCACCGCCACCACCGGCCAGCCGAGCTCGAGCGTCCTGGCCGCGATCAGCGTCGAGAGGGCCACGTTGGAGCCGACCGAGAGGTCGATCCCGCCGGTGAGGATCACGAACGTCATGCCCACCGCGAGCACGATCAGGAACGCGTTGTCGAGCAGCAGCGTCAGGAAGACCTGCGGGTCGGCGAAACCCTCGTAGCGGATCCCGCCGACGCCAAACATCCCGATGAACAGGGCGAACGTGCCGAGCACGGGCAGGTAGCGCCGCGGCGGACTGAACCGCGCGACCTTGGCCAGGATCCCGTTGATCTCCTGTGCTGGTGCCATGGTGCTCATGCGACCGCCTCCTCGCGGCTCGGACCGGTGGGCGTGCGGTCGCCGCGCCGCTGCAGCACCGCCCGCGCCTTGGGCGACTGCAGCAGGCACACGATGACGACCACCAGCGCCTTGAACAGATAGTTGGCCTCGACCGGGATGCCGATGTTGGGGATGGTGCGGGTGAGGGTGGCGATCAGCATGGCCCCGACCAGCGTGCCGGTCAGCGAGAAGCGACCACCGGCCAGCGACGTACCGCCGATGACGACCGCCAAGATGGCGTCCAGCTCGATCCACAGCCCGAGGCTGTTGGCGTTCACCGAGTGGGTGTTGGCGGCGACGATCAGGCCGGCGGTGCCGGCGCACAGCGCCGCGAAGACGTAGACCGTCCAGATGATCGTGCGGGACCGCACCCCCGCCAGCCGGCTCGCCTCCGGGTTGATCCCGACC
The DNA here is from genome assembly GCF_042798075.1 of Nocardioides sp. NPDC057772. Classification (NCBI taxonomy): domain Bacteria; kingdom Bacillati; phylum Actinomycetota; class Actinomycetes; order Propionibacteriales; family Nocardioidaceae; genus Nocardioides; species Nocardioides sp. NPDC057772. The sequence goes on along the minus strand of NZ_JBHVKN010000233.1, from coordinate 2,150 downwards.
GACTCGATGAGCAGGCCGAGTGCGGTGCGGCGTACGACGATCTGGGTGGCCGCGAAGACCGCGAGCGCGATCAGCGCGGCGACCGGGAGCGTGAGCAGGTGGCCCGAGGCCAGCGCGGCGAAGGTGTCGTTGTTGACCGTGGTGATCTGGCCCCCGGTCACCAGCATCGCGATCCCGCGGCCCGCGACCATCAGGACCAGGGTGGCGATGATCGGCTGGATGCCGACGACCGAGACCAGGAAGCCGTTCCACAGCCCCAGCGCGATACAGACCGCCAGCGCCATCGTGACCGCCACGACCGCCGTGCCGGCAGCGCTGTCGGCCGGGCTCTTGACGATGTAGACACAGGCGACCGCGCCCGCGATCGCCGCCACCGCTCCGACCGAGAGGTCGATCCCCCGGGTCGCGATGACCAGGGTCATCCCGATCGCGACCAGCAGCACCGGGGCGCCGTTGCGGACGATGTCGACGAGGCTGCCGAAGAGGTGACCGTCCTGGATGCGTACGTTGAAGAAGCTCGGGGTCGCGATCAGGTTGACCACCAGCAGCGCGCCGAGCGCGGCCAGCGGCCACAAGAGCCGGTGGGCGAGCACACGGGCGGCGAGCGACGTGCCCGTTCTGACGGTCTCAGGCATCTGCGCGCTCCTTCTCGACCAGCCCGCCGGGCTCGCCGGTGATGATCTCGAGTACGTCGTTGACGTCGATGTCACGGTTGGGCCGCTCGGCGATCTTGCGACGGTCCTTGAGGACGACCAGCCGGTGGCTCAGGCGCAGCACCTCCTCGAGCTCGGCGGAGATGAACACGACGCTCATCCCCTTCTCGGCGAGGTCGGCGACGAGCTGCTGGATCTGGGTCTTGGCGCCGATGTCGATGCCGCGGGTGGGCTCGTCGAGGAGGAGTACGTCGGGCTTCGTGATCAGCCAGCGCGCCAGCAGGACCTTCTGCTGGTTGCCACCGGACAGACTTCGCATCGGCAGGCTCGGATCGGCGGGCCGGATGTCGAGGGCGGTCATGAACTCCTTGACCAGCGTCGCACGGGTGAGGGCCGGGATCGGCCGCAGCCAGCCGCGGCTGGCCTGCAGACCGAGCAGCATGTTGTCGGCGACGGAGAGCTCCTCGAAGACGCCTTCGGCCTTGCGGTCCTCGCTGCAGAAGGCGAGCTTGCGGTCGATCGCGTGCCGCGGGCTCCGCAGCCTCCGGCGGCTCGACCCTCTCACCGTCAGGTCGCCGGTGTCGGGGGTGTCGGCGCCGAAGAGCAGCCGGGCCAGCTCGGTACGTCCCGAGCCGAGCAAGCCGGCGATGCCGACGACCTCACCGGCGTAGAGGTTCAGGTCGGTGGCCTCCAGGCTCCCCTTTCGGCCCAGGCCGACGGCGCTCAGCACCGGGAGGCGCTGCTCGGCGGAGGCCTCCTCGGTGGCCTCCTGCATGGCATGGTCGAGGCGTTCGAGCACCTGGAGATCACGGCCGATCATCAGTTGCACCAGCGCGAGCTGGGTCGTCTCCTCGACCAGCCGCTCGCCCACGACACGGCCGTTTCGCAGGATCGTCATCCGGTCGGAGATCTCGAAGACCTGGTCGAGGAAGTGGGAGACGAAGACGATCGCGGTGCCCTGGTCACGCAGCCTGCGCATGACCTCGAAGAGCCTGGCCACCTCGTCGGCGTCGAGGCTGGAGGTCGGCTCGTCGAGGATCAGCACCCGGGCGTCGGTGTCGACGGCACGTGCGATCGCGACGAGCTGCTGGACAGCGATGGGATGGCTGCCGAGCTCGGAGGCGGGATCGACGTCGATGCCGAGCGCTTGGAGGGAGACCGCCGCGCGCCGGTTCATCTCGCGCCGGTCGATCCGGCCGAGTCGGCGGGGCTCGCGGCCGAGGAGCATGTTCTCGGCGACGGTGAGGTTCGGCACCAGGTTGACCTCCTGGTAGACCGTGCTGATCCCGGCGTGCTGCGCAGCGGCAGGAGTGGCGAACTGGGTCTCGACACCGTCGATCTCCACTCGCCCCGAGTCGATCGTGTAGACCCCGGTCAGCGCCTTGATCAGCGTCGACTTCCCCGCCCCGTTCTCCCCCATGAGCGCGTGCACCTCCCCCGGGAGGAGACGGAGCGAGACGCCGTCGAGGGCTCGGACCGCTCCGAACGTGATGGAGA
>NZ_JBHVKN010000232.1:0-7885 GCF_042798075.1 Nocardioides sp. NPDC057772 | reverse complement strand
CGACGGGGTCGCCCACCGGTGTGGTCGACCCCGTCGAGGGTTCCTGTCAGAACAGGTTGTCCACCAGCGGCGTCGGGGAGCCGAAGCGGTGAGCGGTGACCGAGACGGCCTGCTCGTGCAGGAAGGTGAGCAGCTCGACGCGGCCGGCCTCGACGACGGGCTGCGCATAGAGGGCGATGTCGACGCGGCCCTGGCTCGCCTCGGCGAAGACCTCGCGCGACCCACCCAGGAGACGTACGCGGCTGGGCGCATGCGGACCGGAGAGGATCGACGCCCACGCGACCATGTCCTCGACGACATAGGTCACCCCGGTCGCCCGCACCAGCGAGGCGGTCTCGTCGTCGAGCGCCTCGGCGACGGACACCGTCACCGGAGCGCCGGCGGCGACACCGGCGGCGAGGACCCGCAGCAGGTGGGCGACGGGCCCACCCTCGTAGCGGATGGTGACCGGCACCGGCGAGTAGCGCAGCACGTTGACCTCGGCGGTCAGTCGCGAGACGTCCCGGGCGGCACCGAACTCGCGCTCCCAGACGACCGCGTCGGACCCGGCGCCACGCTTGAGCATGTCGATGTCGTCCAGCTTCAGCCTCGAGGCCCAGTCGACGAGCGACCGGACGGCAGGCGCCGGCGTCGCGAGCTCGGTGGCCGGAGTCGAGACCCAGTCGCTGAGGCCGACGAGGTAGTTGGGCCCGCCGGCCTTCGTCCCGGCGCCGACGGCCGACTTCTTCCAGCCACCGAACGGCTGGCGACGCACGATCGCGCCCGTGATGCCCCGGTTGACGTAGACGTTGCCCGCCTCCACCGACGACAGCCACTGCGAGATCTCGGCCCGGTCGAGACTGTGGATGCCCGCGGTCAGGCCGTAGTCGACCTCGTTCTGGATCTCGAGCGCCTCGTCGAGCGAGGAGGCCGAGATCAGGCCGAGGACCGGGCCGAAGTACTCGGTCAGGTGGAACTCCGAGCCACGCTTCACGCCGGTCTTCACACCCGGCGACCAGAGCCGGCCGGTGTCGTCGAGCTGGCGCGGCTTCACCAGCCACGACTCACCCGGCGCGAGCGTGGTCAGGGCCTTCAGCAGCTTGCCGGAGGCGGGCTCGATGATCGGACCCACCTGGACGGTCGGGTCGGTCGGGTAGCCGACCTTGAGCGAGGTCACCGCGTCGACCAGCTGGTCGCGGAAGCGGCGCGAGGTGGCGACCGAGCCGACCAGGATGCCGAGCGACGCCGCCGAGCACTTCTGTCCGGCGTGGCCGAAGGCCGAGTAGACGAGGTCCTTGACCGCCAGGTCGAGGTCGGCGTCGGGCGTGACCACCAGCGCGTTCTTGCCGGAGGTCTCGGCCAGCAGCGGCAGGTCCGAGCGGAACGAGCGGAAGAGCTCGGCGGTGTCGAACGCACCGGTGAGGATCAGCCGGTCCACCAGCGGCGAGGCGATCAGCGCACGGCCGACCTCGTTCTCCGGCACGTGCACCAGCCGCAGGACCTCCTTCGGCACCCCGGCGGCCCACAGCGTCTCGACCAGCACCGAGCCACAGCGCTGCGCCTGCGGGGCCGGCTTGATCACCACGGCCGACCCGGCAGCGAGAGCCGCGGCGACCCCACCGGTCGGGATGGCGAGCGGGAAGTTCCACGGCGGGGTGACCAGGGTGAGACGTACGGGCACCTGACGGGCGCCGTCCACGAGGTCGAGCTCCTCGGCCAGGCTCGCGTAGTAGTTGAGGAAGTCGATCGCCTCGGAGACCTCGGGGTCCCCCTGGTCGAGCGTCTTGCCACACTCGGACGCGGCGACCTCGAGCCACTCGGCGCGGCGCCGCTCGACCTCGACGGCAGCGGCACGCAGCACGGCGGCCCGCTCGGCACCGGTCTTGCGGCCCCAGTCGGCCTGGGCGCCGACGGCACCCTCGAGCACGGACTCCACGGCCTCGACCGAGGTCACGGTGTGGTCGGCGACGAGCTGATCACCCAGCGTCGAGGAGCCCACCCGGGCGATGATCGCCTGGCCCCACTCCCGGTTGCCGGGCAGGTGCGGGTCGGTGTCCGGGGTGTTCTCGAAGACCCCGGTCATCGGCGTGTCGTCGACGGGCTGGCGCCGGTCCTGGGTGCGGTTGGGCGCCGGGACCGAGTCGTCGACAGCCTCCAGCGAGCGCACGAACCGCTCCTTCTCGCGCTTGTAGAGCGCCTCGGAGGAGTTGAGGTCGAAGACGGCAGACATGAAGTTCTCGGTGCTGGCGCCCTCCTCGAGGCGGCGCACGAGATAGGCGATCGCGACGTCGAAGTCCTTCGGGTGCACGACCGGCACGTAGAGCAGCAGCCCGCCGACGGTCTCCCGGACCGCCTCGGCCTGGCCCTCGGCCATGCCCAGCAGCATCTCGAACTCGACCGAGTCACGAACCCCGCGCTGACCGGCCAGGATCCAGGCGTACGCCACGTCGAACAGGTTGTGGCCGGCGACGCCGAGGCGCACGTTGGCCATCCGCTCGGGCGTCAGCGCCCAGGACAGCACCCGCTTGTAGTTGGTGTCTGAGTCCTGCTTGGTCGACCAGGTCGCGACCGGCCAGCCGTGCAGCGATGCCTCGACGTGCTCCATCGGCAGGTTGGCACCCTTGACCAGGCGGACCTTGATCGGCGCGCCCCCACGCGCACGCCGAGCGGCCGACCACTCCTGGAGCCGCATCATCGCCGACATGGCGTCGGGCAGGTAGGCCTGGAGGACGATCCCGGCCTCCAGGTCGACCAGCTCGGGACGGTCGAGCAGCCGGGTGAAGACATCGATGGTCATGTCGAGGTCGCGGTACTCCTCCATGTCCAGGTTGATGAACTTCTTCGTCCCGGCGGCGGAGGAGTTCGCCGCGTAGGTGTAGAGCGGGAGGAGCCGCTCGACGACGTGCTCGACGGCCTCGTCATAGGCCCACACCGCGTGCGGCGCGACCGGCGAGGAGACCTTCACCGAGACGTAGTCGACGTCGTCACGCGCGAGCAGCTTGCGGATGCCGGCCAGACGGCGGTCGGCCTCCTTCTGGCCCAGGACGGCCTCGCCGAGGAGGTTGATGTTGAGCGAGACGCCGCGCTCGCGGATCCGCTCGATCTGCTTGCCGAGACGCGCGTCGGAGGCGTCGATCAGCAGGTGGCCCACCATCTGTCGCAGCGCGCGGCGCGCCACCGGGATCACGAACCACGGCGCGACCAGCGACAACAGCGCGCCGAGCTTCACGCCCAGCTTCAGGTGCCAGGGCAGGAACGAAGGTACGTTGCCGGCCAGCTCGCGGAGGCTGGCCGCGGCCACGCGTACGTCCTCGGGGCGGATCACCCGGTCGACGAACCCGACGGTGAAGTCGAGCCCGGCCGGGTCCTTGAGTACGTCGGCGAGGCGCTGGGCGGCCGGCGCGGTCGGCTTGGTCGAAGCCTCCGCCAGCCAGCCGCGGACGAGGTGGTCGACCTCGGCGATGAGCGCGTCATTGGTGGTCATAGTGCCGAGTATGCGACCAGAGTCACGTAAGATAAAGTGATGTTTCTTGGAGATTGTTCGTAAGAAATCCTGAAGGGTTGTCATGCTCGACGTCCGTCGTCTCCGACTCCTCGCCGAGCTCGCAGCGCGCGGGACGCTGGCCGAGGTCGCCGAGGCCCTCCACCAGAGCCCGTCGTCGGTCTCCCAGCAGCTCGGCCAGCTCGAGCGAGAGGTCGGTGTCCCCCTTCTCACCAAGGCGGGAAGACGGGTCCAGCTCACCGCCGCGGCCGAGGTGCTGGTCGAGCACACGACCGAGATCCTGGCCAGGCTTGAGGCGGCCGAGGCCGCGGTCACCGCGCTCGGCGACGAGACCGCCGGCACGGTGCGGGTCGCCGTCTTCCAGTCGGTGGCCCTCGCCTACATGCCGCAGGCGCTCGCCGACCTGACCCGGCGTCACCCGCGGCTGCGGGTCATGCTCTCCCAGCGCGCCCCCGAGCAGGCGCTCCACGACCTCGCGCTGCGCGAGCTCGACCTGGTGGTCGCCGAGCACTACCCCGACCACGGCGCACCGCACTTCGACGGCCTCGACCGGCAGCCACTCACCACCGACCGGCTCCGGCTGGCCCTCCCGCCTCGCGGCTCCGGGGCGATCTGGGACAACATCACCTCCCTCGCCGAGGCCGGTTGCGTCCCGTGGGCGATGGAGCCGCCGGGCACGGCGTCACGCCACTGGATCGAGGAGCAGTGCCGCCGTGCCGGCTTCGAGCCCGAGGTGCGCTACGAGACCGACGACGTCGAGGCCCACGTCGCGCTGGTCGAGTCCGGCAACGCGGTCGCGCTCCTCTCCGACCTGATGCGCGTGCGCCACCGGACGGCGGTGCGGCTCATCGACCTGCCGGGGTCGCCGCGGCGTACGGTCTTCACCGCCACCCGCACGGCGATCGCCGACTCACCGGGGATCATCGCGTGCCGCGCCGCGCTGGCCCGGGTGGTGCCGGCAGATCTCACGTTGCCGACCTGACGCCCGATCAGCCGAGGAGCTCCTCGAGCGGCTGGTCGTGGTCGATCGCCATTCCGTACGCCTTGGTGCGGGTGTCGATCATCGCCAGGACGGCCTCGGTGACGACCGAGGTCAGGTGCTCGGCGTCGGGGATGCCCTCACCGACGTGAACCCAGCGACGCACGGCACCGAAGACCATCCCGATCAGGCCGTAGATCAGCGGGTCGACGGCCTTCTTGTCGACCTCGGAGACCTCGACACCGGTCAGCTCGAACGCCGCGAGGATCAGCTCCTTGATCCGCTCCGCGATCCGGTCGAGGCCCTGCTGCAGCGGCCCGGTGCCGTTCGGCGCGGTGTCGACGTCGGCCACCTGGTGCAGGAGCGGGTGCTCGAGCGCCCAGTTGACGTAGGCCCCGACGGTGCGGGAGATGATCTGCCGGATCGATCCGGTCAGCTCCATCGCCGGGAAGAGCTTGGCCCACAGGCCGTCGAGGATGTCGGCCTGGATGGCGAGGTCGAGCTCGCGCCGGTCGGCGAAATGACGGTAGACCACGGAACGGGAGAGCCCGGCCGCCTGGCCGATCGCCTGCAGGCTGACGTTGACGCCCTCGGTCTCGATCAGACCGATCGCGGCGTCGACGATGCGCTTTCGTCGGTCATCGTTGTGACGCTTCCAGCGAACTGCCCTGCCATCCATGGTGGGACCATCGTAGTCCCACGTACTTCACGCCGGGTCTGGAACGCCTGTCACAGTAATCACAGACCCGGAATCACAGACCCGGCTCCGAAGGAGGATCAGCCGAACCGGATCACACCGTCGGCGACCGGCGCCCCGAGCGCCTTCATGTCCACGAGGTAGTTCTGCTTCGCGGCCCATGGCGCCCGGTCACCTGCCTTCGGCATCAGGTCCAGCGAGCGCTGGATGTAGCCGGAGGCAAGGTCCATGAACGGCCGCTCCTCGACGCTCGGGTCGCGCGAGACCGAGGCGACGTCGTAGCCGTTCTCCCCCATGAAGTCGAGCAGCCGGATCACGTAGTCGGTGACCAGGTCGGCCTTGAGCGTCCACGAGGCGTTGGTGTAACCGATCGTGTAGGCGAAGTTGGGCATCCCGGTGATCATCAGGCCCTTGTAGGCCATCTGGTCGGGCAGGTTGATCGGCTCGCCGTCGACCGTGTAGTCGATACCGCCGAAGAGCCGCAGGTTGAGCCCGGTGGCGGAGATGACGATGTCGGCCTCGAGCGTCTCGCCCGACTCGAGCTCGATGCCCTTCGGCACGAACGTCTTGATCCGGTCGGTCACCACCGCGGCGTAGCCCTCCCGGATCGACTTCATCATGTCGCCGTCGGGGACGAAGCAGATGCGCTGGTCCCACGGGTTGTAGGGCGGGTTGAAGTGCTTGTCGACGTACGCGATCGCCTCGTCCTTGGTCATGCCCGGACGGCCGCCGCGAGCGGTGAGCCCGTTGATCCACTGGTCGCGGATCACCTTCTTGACGACGCCGGGGGCACGGCGGGCGAGCTGGTAGGTGCCGACGGTGAGGACGATGTTCTCCCAGCGCACCGTCTCGTGGCCGACCTTCTCGCGCAGGCGCTTGAAGGGAAGCCTGCCGAGCAGCTTGAACGGCGCGGTGTTCAGCAGCGAGGCGATCGCGTCCTGGCCCGGTCGGGAGAGGATGTACGTCGGGGTGCGCTGCAGCATCGTCACCTTCTCGGCGCGGTCGCTGCCGGCGCCGGCCAGGTTGGGCAGCAGGGTGACCGCGGTGGCACCGGAGCCGATGATGACGACCTTCTTGCCGGCGTAGTCGAGGTCCTCGGGCCAGTGCTGCGGGTGCACGAAGGTGCCCTCGTAGTCGTCGAGGCCGGCGAACTCGGGCTGGTAGCCGTTGGCGTAGTCGTAATAGCCCGAGCAGTTCCACAGGAAACCGGCGGTGATCTCGGAGGTGCCGTCGGCGGTCTCGACAGAGACCGTCCACTGCTTGTCCTCGCTGCTCCACGCCGCGCCGGTCACCTTGTGGCCGTAGCGAATCAGTTTGTCGACGCCGTAGTCCTTCGCCGTCTGACGCAGGTAGTCGCGGATCTGGTGACCGTCGGCCAGCGCCTGTGCGCTCTCCCACGGACGCCACTTGAACGCGAACGTGAACATGTCGGAGTCGGAGCGGATGCCCGGGTAGCGGAACAGGTCCCAGGTGCCACCACTGGCATCACGCTGCTCGAGGATCGCAAGCGTCTTGCCGGGCAGGCGCTCACGGAGCTGTGCGGCCGCTCCGATGCCGGAGACGCCGGCACCGATGATCAGTACGTCGACATGCATGTGACTGAGGTTACCCGGAAGTATCTGATTGCGACACCCTGTCTCGCGAACTTTTGCAAGCAAATCAGGAGATCAGCGTTTGAGCAACGGCTCGGTAACACCAGAGCGCCCCGCTTCCAAGCGCTCACACCAGGTCACTACGCTGCCGTCTGCAGCTGTGGGGGCGGCGAAGCATCCACGGCGATTTCGGGGTCACTCACCCATCGCTTTCGGTGGCTGAGGCTGCATGCGGACCGCATGGTGCGGTCAGATGGTCTTCGAAAGGTTTTCCAGTGTTGAGTTTCGTACGCGCCGGCGCGGTTGTCGCGGGCGTCGCCCTCGCCGGGCTCGCAGCAGCCCCGGCTTTCGCCACCGGTGACCCGGCCGGCAACAACGGCACCGTCAAGGTGATCGAGCACGGCAACATCGACGATGTGCCGGAGAACCAGCCCCACGTCGGCTGCACCCTCGACATCGAGTGGTACGGCTTCGACGAGGGCAAGGACATCGTCTCGAAGATCGACTTCGAGCTGCACTCGCCCACCGACTCCGGTGAGCTCACCGTCGACGGCCCGAGCGAGGTCTTCGTGGGCGGCGACGCCGCGAGCGGCGCGGGCACCGACGACGGTCTGGACGGTCGCGAGACCTACACGCTGACCGCCACCGGCCTCGCCCACCCGAAGCAGGGCTTCCACGCGAAGGTCACCATCCACACCCCGGGCAGCATCGGCAACGACACCAAGACCAAGGTCTTCTGGTTCCAGAACTGCGCGGTCGAGGAGCCGACCCCGACGCCGACGCCCACCCCGACCGAGGAGCCGACCCCGTCGGAGGAGCCGACCGAGGAGCCCACCGAGGAGCCGACCGACGAGCCCACCGAGCCCGTCGTCCTCGAGGACGAGCCGACCGAGTCCGAGTCCGCCGTGCCGACCACGGAGTCCGACTCCGAGGTCCCGACCAACATCGACGCCGGTCTCGCCGGTGAGAGCGACTCCGCCGTTCCCGCGATGTGGCCGCTGCTGGCCATGCTCGCCGGTGCTGCCGCCGCCGGCACCGCGCTCGTCGTGGTCCTGCGTCGCCGCGCTGCTGCTCTGGTCAACAAGGACTGAGCCGAACCGCGCCACTGAGAACGGCGCGGCGTACGACCTTCGGGT
>NZ_JBHVKN010000231.1:0-7989 GCF_042798075.1 Nocardioides sp. NPDC057772 | reverse complement strand
AGAACGGCGAGCGCAGCGCCGGCAACGATGAGAATACTGAGGGAGTTGTACCTCCACGCCTGGACCAAATTGCCTTGGGCCGCGTAGCGAGCTGCCCTGGTGCCTCCGCAGAGCGGGTCCATGATCCCGACCTTGTGCAACGGGCCGTGAAGATCGACGGGCGGCAGACCGAAGAGTGCCATGGCACCGGCGATCACGAGTGCCGCCAAAGCCATGGCCGTGAGCCACCAATGGCGATCGCGATGCTCGACCTCGAGTCGCAAGAATGGGTTAGCGGCGACAGATGCGTGTGGCATGCGGGTCCTTGTCGGGCTGGAACGACTACGGGGCAACTATCCCCCGCTCAGCGTCGAACCAGGGCGTGAAGCAGCGCGCGCCGCCCGATCCTTCGACCAGCCATAGCGCGTCACTCCTCGAGGCTTGAAGATGTTGAGCATCATGATGCCGATCAACAGGACGAGCCCGATGACCGCGTGCGTGGTGTCGCTGCCCATCGCAAGCAGGTCCTCCTCGCCCAGCGTTCGCGCTCGATCGGCTTGGGCGGTGACGCTGGGCATGTGCATGATCAGGACGGCGGTGAGCACGACCGTGCCCACCAGCGAGATAAGCACCCAGTAGTGACGCAGCAGGCCCCACTTCGTCACTGCGCCCATCAGTAGGCCGGTGGCGAGAGATCCGAGGGCGAGCGGCACGGTCGCGTACCAGCCGATGAGCTCCATCCCGATCCACGCCGCTCGAACGACCTCGGGATCGTCCGTGGCCGGCACCGCGAAGGCCAGCACCAGATAGGCGCAGACCACGCCGATCCAGCCCACCGAGCAGCTCAGGTGGAGCGCGAGCAGGAGCCGTCGTGGCCGTGGGCCGACAATCACCAGCTCGTCCCGTGCGCGATCGCTCCCACTACCGAGGCGGGGCCCATGCCGCCGATATGGCGTCCCGGCCCGTGCTCACCGCCGGTGATGAGCATCGCCAGCACCGCGAGCAGCACGACCGCAAGCAGCGCTGCCAGGAGGTACTTGACCCACGACGGCATGCCTGGCGGTCCGTCGTTGCTCGGACCACTGGGCTTCGGGCTGTCACTGGTCGTCATTACTTAGTCCTAGTTTTTCGAGACAATCTGTCTACCCAAATATGCATCGTGTCTCCGTATACGACAAGGCGTATCGTCGAGGTATGCCGAAACTCTGGAAGGACACGGTCGCCGAGCACCGGCGCGATGTCCGAGCGGCGATCCTCGAGACTGCCTGGGCGCTGGCCCGCGAACGTGGTGTCCGCGGCGTCACGATGGGACTCGTCGCCGAGCGGGCGGGCATCAGCCGGGCAACGCTCTACAAGTATTTTCGCGGCGTCGACGAGATGCTCGTGGCTGGCCACGCTGAGCATGTCGCAGAACACCTCGCACACTTGGAGAACCTCCGTGACGAGGCGCGTTCTGCGGGCGCCGGCTTGTATGCCATGCTCCAGGGTTATGCACGGATCTGTTTCCACCGAGGATCCTCGGTCGCAACCGACCTACATGGCCTGGTCCACCGTGGCGAAGAGCACCAGCGCCACAGCGCGGACGTGACCACACTGTTCGCCAAGGCGGTACGAGGCGCTCAGGAGTGCGGGCAGGTACGGACCGACGTCGCTGCCGAGGAGCTCGCCGCCTTCAGCATCCACGCACTCGAGGCCGCCGGGCAGGCCTCCGCAGCCAGAGCGGTCGACCGCCTCGTCGACCTCGCCGCGGAAGCTCTCCACCTCCAGGTGGAGACCGCCGGCCCCGGTCCCCGTTAGGACCCGACGAGTTGTCGACGCCGCTGTCCGCAGCCAGATGCAGCCTCCCGTTCCAGTCACCTGGCAGAAGCGGTGCCTTGGGGCGCATGCTGGCGACCGACGCTGCCGATGGCCTGGAACAGCAGGCTGGGGCGGGCGCCGATGGAGTTGACGAAGATGGTGGTGACCGAGGCGGCCATGGCGATCATCGCCCAGACCGGTTCGAGCAGTCCGGTAGCGGCGGCGGGGATGCCGACGCCGTTGAACAGGAACGCCAAGGTGACGTTCTGCTTGACCTTGCGGTAGCTGGTCCGGGAGATCTCGCGGCTGGTGAGTAGCAGGTGTAGGTGGTCGCGGACCAGAATGACGTCGGCGGATTCGACGGCGATGTCGGTGCCGGTGCCGATCGCGATGCCGACGTCGGCCTGCATGAGCGCGGGGGCGTCGTTGATGCCGTCGCCGACCATCGCCACCCGCCGCCCGCCTGCCTGCAGGTCGCGGACGATGGCGGCCTTGCCGTCGGGGTGGACCTCGGCGTGCACGTGATCAGGATCGATGCCGACCTGGCCGGCGACGTACTGCGCAGCGCGTTGGTTGTCGCCGGTGAGCATCACCGGCGTAATGCCGCCGGCGCGGAGTGCTGCGATGGTGTCGGCCGCATCGGGACGCAGCGTGTCGCCGAGGGCGATGATGCCGACCGGGTTGTCGTCGAGGGCGACCGCGACCACAGTGTGCCCGGTGCTGGTCCACTGGTCGATCGCCTCGGTCAGGCCGGTGGTGTCGATGCCGTGCTCGGCGAGAAGGTCCGGCCGGCCGACCAGCACGCGCTGGTTGTCCACCTCGGCGACCACGCCGAACCCGGTGACAGAGTGGAACTCGGCGGCCTCAGGGATGGTCAGGCCGCGACTGGTCGCGTCGGCGACGATGGCCTGGCCCAGCGGGTGTTCGGAGGTGGCCTCGGCCGCGGCCGCCCAGGTCCGCAGGTCCTCGGTCGAGCCGAGGATGGCCTGGGTGTGTCGGACGGTGGGTTTGCCGATGGTGAGGGTGCCGGTCTTGTCCAGTACCGCGGTGCGCACCAGGCGCAGTGTCTGGAACGCCTCGCCGGTGCGCATCACGATGCCGTGGTCGGCGGCCTCCCCGGCGCCGCGGACGATTGCCAGGGGCGCGGCGATGCCGACCGCACAGGGGTAACCCATCACCAGCACCGACAACCCGGCGAACACCGCTCGCCGCGCATCGATGTCCCCAGTTGCGGCAGTGACGGCCAACCAGCCGAGCAGCGCCGCCGCCGAGACCGTGAGCACGAGGGGCGTGTAGACGCGCAGCACCCGGTCGACCAGGTGCAAGATGCCCGGCTTGAGGGCGCGGGCGTCCTCGATGTGCCGGATGATCTGGGCCAGGAAGGTCTCGGTCCCAACCCGGGTGACCTCGACCAGCAGGGTGCCAGTGCCATTTACCGACCCGCCGACCACTTCATCCCCGACGCTGCGCTCGGCTGGCACCGGCTCACCGGTCACCATCGACAGGTCCACCGCCGAATGTCCGGCGATCACCACGCCATCGACGCCGATCCGTTCGCCCGGCCGGATCCGCACCCGATCACCGATCACGACCTGGTCGACCTCGACGTCGACCTCGGCACCGGCGCGCACGATGCGTGCGGTGTCAGGGCGCAGGTCGAGCAGCTTCTTCACCGACTGGCTGGAGCGGGTCTTGACCAGCAGCGACAGCCACTCCGAGAACGTGTGGTAAGTCGTGATCAGCACGGTGACCGCGAAGAACGCCGCCGTCGGATAATCCGGCAGCACCCCGGTCAGACCGATGATCCCACCGGTGACTCCGGCCAGCGCGCCGACCTCCAGCAGCACGTGCTGGTTGAGGATGCCACGCCGGGCCGACTGGTAGGCCATCCGAGCAAAGTGCGGCGAAATCACCGCCATCGCCACAACGGCCAACACACCGGTCACCCAGCCGGTCACCGTGTCGCCGAGCAGCCCCGTCGCGCGTAGACCGAGCGCGGTCGCGCCGGGCGCGATCACCGCCACCGTGCCCAGCGTCGCGCGTATCGGGCCGGCCGGGCTGAGGATCGCCGCAGCGATCGGCACCATCAACACCACCACCGACGCCGATACCAACGCCCCGACCAGGCTCGCTGCGGCGACCAGCGCGATCGCCGTCAGGCTCGTCGCCACCGCAGCGAGCAGCCGCAGACCTTCGCGGACGAGCAGGGCCTCTTCTTCCTCGAACGGTCGCAGCTTGCGTGGGTCGTAGAGGTCATAGCCGATATCGCGCAGCGTGGTGGTGATCTGCTCGGCGTGGATCCGGCCGGGGTCGAAGTCGATCAGCGCCTGCTCGTGAGTCAGGCTCACCGACACCCGATCCACGCCATCGAGGCGGCCGACGGCCTTCTCGATCGTGCCCGTGCACAACGAACAGTGCAGCCCAGCGATCCGCGCCCGCACCCGAACCCGGTCCGGCCGGTCGGTCGGCTCCTCAGCCCACAGGCCCTCGCCGTGGTCCGGTGTCCTCGTGGTGGTCACGGTGCCACTTCCCCGACAGGATCGAAGCCGGCGGCCGACAGCCGGGCGGCGACTTGGGCGCGGTCGAGGCGACTTCCGTCCGCAACGACGACGTTGACCTGCCCGGTGTCATGGTCCGCAGCGGCCTCCACCACGCCGGGCATCCGGCGCAGCACCGCCCGGGCCCGCTGCTCGCAGCCAGCGCAGCTGATGCCGCTGACACGGAGACTTATCTGTTCGGTCATTGGGTTCCTCCTGCTGTCTCGGCCGGCCTGAGCGGCCCTGGAACCGACACTAAAACCTTGTCCCAGGGGCAAGGTCAACACGCGTACAGTCGTCGATGTGAACGCTGACGAGAACGACCACACCCTGACCGTGGGACGGGCTGCCCGAGCGGCAGGAATCACCCCGAAAGCGGTCCGGTTGTACGAGGCCAAAGGCCTGCTGTCGCCCGCGGAGCGCAGCGATGCCGGCTACCGGCTCTACACCGACGACGACATCGCCACCTTGCGGTTCATCCGCCAGGCCCGCACCCTCGGGCTACGGCTGGACGAGATCGGCGACATCCTCGACATCCGCCGAGCCGGCGCCGCGCCATGCCACCATGTGCTGCGTCTGGTCGATCAACACATCGCTGACATCGACCGCACCATCGGCGAGCTTCGCCAACTCCGCAGCACCCTCGTCCACACCCGCAAGACCGCGGCGGAGGCCAGCGCCGGCGATGTCTGCCGGATCATCGAACACGCAGGCTGACCCGCCGACCCCTGTTCAGCCGTGCCCCGCGGTAGATGCCGCCGCTCTACGATCAACAGCCAGCTCGGAAGACCAAGAACCCGTCGACCGTTGGCTACCCGTTCAGTGGACTCACACGGCGTGCACGCATGCGCACTGGCATGCAGCGAGGGTTCCTTCGGCGGTATCGGCTGCCGTACGGACAAGCACGTCGATTCCGGGGCCACGATCCGTGATACCGGCCGTGACACCGGGGGTGGTTTCGGCCATGATGCCGGGGGTGGTTCCGACTGTCTCGGTGGCCGGTGTGGCGTCGGTTGCCTTCTCTTCGCGCGTCCATAGGGCCGGTGCGGCGGTGGCGCCGAGCGCGGCGAGGATGGCGAGGATGGTCCAGGTGGTGGTGAAACCGGCGGTGGTGGCCACCCACCCTGCGATCGGGTAGGTGATCAGCCAGGCGAGGTGGGACAGGGAGAACTGGGCGGCGAAGACCTGCGGGATGGCGTTGGGTTCGACCGAACCCCGGAGCACTTGTCCGGTCGGGGTGATGATGAGCGCCATCCCGGCGCCGATCGTGAGCCAGATGGCCGCGGTGAGCGGCGGTATGGCGAGACTCGCCGCGGCTGTCGCGAGTGCGACGAGGACCCCGACGACCAGAACGGCAGCTCCGGTGAGCATGACGATCCGTTCGGCGACGCGGTCCAGGATCCTGGGGAGGACGAGGGCAGCCAGGAGGGTGCCCGATCCTGAGGCGGCGAGCATCCAGGCCACGTCGGACTGGGTTCCGCCGAGCACGTCGCGGACGTAGTTGACGGTGTTGACCACGACGATGGACCCTGCGGCCGCGACCACGAGGTTCAGTGCCATCACGGCGCGCAGACTGGGCGTGGCGGTGAAGGTCCGGATCCCTGAGACGACCCGGTCCAGGGGGCTGGTGTGCTGGCTGGGGCGGGCGTTGGGGATACGGGTCGAGAGCACGAGTATCGCGGAGACAGCGAATCCGAGCGAGGTGCCGAGGAACAGCAGGTTGAAGGACATGACCGCGAGCGCGACACCTGCGAGCACCGGGCTCAGCAGGCTCTCCATGGTGTAGGCGACCTGCGAGGCAGAGAGCGCTCGGGTGTAGTCGGCCTCTTCGGTGACGATGTCAGGGATGACCGCCTGGAACGTGGGAGTGAACGCCGCAGACGCGGTCTGTAGAACTCCGATCAGCAGATAGATCTGCCAGACCTCGGTGACGAACGGCAGGGCAAGCACTACCAAGGCACGGACCGCGTCGAGGACGGTGAGGAACAAGCGCCGAGGCAACCGATCGACGTACGCCGCTGCTAACGGCGCGACCACGACGTAGGCGACCATCTTGATGGTCAACGCGGTCGCGAGCACTGCGCCGGCGCGAGGACCGGCCAGGTCGTAGGCGAGCAGACCCAGTGCGACGGTGGCCAGACCGGTTCCGAACAGTGCGATCACCTGCGCGCTGAACAGGCGCCGGTAGTCGCGGATCGCGAACAGCCCCATGGCTCTAACCCTTTCTCAGGCCAGGCCGCTTTCATGTCCTGGCGTCCTGGTTCAATCGAAGAAAAATCTGTCCCGCGCCGCTGTCCCTGGCCTGTCCGACCACCGTGCGGTGGACCCGGTACTCCCGGCTCTTCACCGTGCGAACGCTGACGACGCGGGTCGAGCCGGGGTACCGGAGCCTTGCGAACTGTGCGGTGTCAGGCGGTAGCGAGCTTGTAGCCGGCCTTTTCGACGGCCTGCTTCACGGACGCATCGCTGATGTCGCTCTCGCTGGTGAGAGTGATCGCACCGGCGGCGAGATCGACGTCGACGTCGAGGACGCCGGGGATCTGCTCGACCTGGTCGGTGACTTTGCCGGCGCAGCCGCCGCAGGTCATGCCGGAGACGGTGTAGGTGGCGTTGGTTGCCATGGGTGAAACCTTTCTGGTGGGTTCCGTGCCCGGATCGGGCCGGTTGTTGTAGGTCCTGCCGGCCAGGCAGGTCCTCTGGGACCCCGATTCGGCTCGGGGAGCCCAGAAGCTTGGGGTCAGGCGTTGACGGGCTCGCTTCGGGACACCGCTGTGGCGCCGACGGTGCCGGTTCGGGGATCGCTGTTGGTCACTCGGAAGGTGCGCAGCCGGAGGCTGTTGGAGACCACGAACACCGAGGAGAACGCCATGGCGGCTCCGGCGAGCATCGGGTTGAGGAGTCCGGCAGCTGCCAGCGGGAGGGCGGCGACGTTGTAGGCGAAGGCCCAGAACAGGTTGCCCTTGATGGTGCCGAGCGTGCGCCGCGCGAGTCGGATGGCGTCAGCGGCGGCGCGGAGGTCTCCGCGGACCAGGGTGAGGTCGGAGGCTTCGATGGCGACGTCGGTGCCGGTGCCCATGGCCAGGCCGAGGTCGGCCTGGGCCAGTGCCGCGGCGTCGTTGACCCCGTCACCGACCATGGCGACGGTCTTGCCCTGCTCCTGCAGTCGCTTGATCACATCGACCTTCTCCGACGGCATCACCTCGGCGATGACCGTGTCTGAGCCGGTCTCGATGCCCACCGCGGTCGCGACCGCCGTGGCGACGGCGGCGTTGTCTCCGGTGAGCAGCACCGGGGTCAGCTCCAGGCCGCGCAGCTGGCTGATCGCCTCGGCAGAGGTCGGCTTGATCGCGTCAGCCACGACCAGGACTCCGCGGGCTCGGCCATCCCACCCGACCGCGACCGCGGTCTGACCCTTCTCAGCGGCCTCGGACATCACAGCTTCCAGGGGCGGCGTCAGGTGCTGGGACCACTCGGCGAGCAGCCGCGGTCGTCCGACCAGAACGGCGTGCGAGACCTCCCCGTCGACGATGACTCCCTGCACCCCCAGGCCTTCGATGTTGGCGAAGTCCTCCACCGCCGGCAGGTCACCGACCTGAGCGGACGCGCCCTTGGCGATGGCTTGTGCGATCGGGTGCTCGGACGCGTTCTCCAGGGCGCCGGCGAACCGCAGCAGCTC
>NZ_JBHVKN010000230.1:0-8030 GCF_042798075.1 Nocardioides sp. NPDC057772 | reverse complement strand
ATGTCGACCAGCGCCCCCAGACGGTCGCGGTGGAGGCCGGGGAGGCCGTACGCGATCTGATCGGCCTTGGCCCGCTTCAGGTAGAGGTGGGCGGGGTGCTCCCAGGTCATGCCGATGCCGCCGTGCAGCTGCACTGCCTCCTCGGCCGCGGTGACGGCGAGGTCACCGCAGTAGGCCGCGGCGACATGGGCTGCGATCTCCGCCTCTCCGGCGGCGCCGAGAGCGAGCGCTCCGGCGGCGTAGCGCGCGGCTGCCCCAGCTCCCTCGACACTGGTGTAGAGGTCGGCGAGCCGGTGCTTGAGCGCCTGGTAGCCACCGACGATCCGGCCGAACTGGCGGCGCACCTTGAGGTAGTCCACCGTCGTGGTCAGGCACCACTGCGCCACCCCGACCTGCTCGGAGGCCATCAGCGCGGCCCCGGCCAGCAGACCGGAACGTACGCCGTCGGCACCGTGCTCCGCGGCGACGACTACCTCGCCGGCGGCCGGGTCGAGGCGTACGTCGGCGAGCTGGCGGGTCATGTCGAGCGAGCTCACCGCGGCGATCGTCGCCTGATCCGCAGGGACGGCTCGGACCTCGATGCCGGCAGGTGTCGCGACCGGCACCAGGAGGGTGTCGGCCTCGAGGGCACCGGCGACCGATCGCACCTCGGTCTCGACGGCCTCCAGCGGCTGGACGGTCGTGGCGGGCAGCGGGACGACCAGAGCCGCCGTGTGCTCTCCCGACGCCAGGCCGCTCAGCAGCTCCGCACCCTTCTCGGTGGGCGCGGCCAGCAGGACCGAGGTCGCGACGACCGCACTGGTCAGGAACGGCACCGGGGCGACCGAGCGCCCCAGCTCCTCCAGGACCACGGCGGCCTCGCGCGCGGAAGCGCCGGCGCCACCGTAGGACTCCGGGATCAGCAGGCCCGCGAGCCCGAGGTCCCCGGCGATCCCCTTCCACAGGACCGGGGTGAGCGAGCTGTCCCCGTCATACGCCTTGACGACATCGGCCGGGCCACAGCGCTCGGACAGGAACGACCTGACCGTGGCACGCAGGTCGGCATCGAGCTCGTTGTCGAGCAGTTCGACTTCGGGTCCGCTCATCGCGGGATCTCCTTCCAGGCCACGTCCTTGTCGACCCGGTGCTCCCCGGGGAGGCCGAGGACGCGCTCGGCCACGATGTTGCGCAGGATCTCCGAGGTGCCGCCCTCGATGGAGTTGCCCTTGGCGCGCAGGTAGCGATAGACGGCGTCGCGGCCGGCGAAGTCGACGTGCTCTGGCCGGACCATCGTCCAGCCCTCCCCGTCCTCGTAGCGCAGACCCTCCTCACCGCGGAGCTCCAGGTCGAGCCCGGTGAGCCGCTGGTTGATGGTGGCGAAGGTCAGCTTCATCGCCGACCCCTCGGGACCGGGCTGGCCGACGGCGAGCTTCTGCCGCAGCCGTGCCCCGGTCAGCCGGGCCACCTCCGACTCGACCCACAGCCTCAAGAGCCGGTCGCGCAGCTCCGGCGTGTGGTTCTCCGGATGCGTACGCCACGACTCGGCGACCACGCCGAGGAGCCCGCCCTCGCGTGGCATGGCGGCGCCACCGATGGCGACACGCTCGTTGTTGAGCGTGGCGTTGGCGACCTCCCAGCCCTGACCGACCGCGCCGAGACGGTGGGCATCGGGGATGCGGACATCGGTGAGGAAGACCTCGTTGAACTCCGCCTCGCCGGTGATCTGGCGCAGCGGGCGCACCTCGACGCCGGGATCGTGCATGTCGCACAAGAAGTAGGTCAGACCGCGGTGCTTCGGGACGTCCGGGTCGGTGCGGGCGACCAGGATCGCGTAGTCGGCGTTGTGGGCGCCCGAGGTCCACACCTTCTGCCCGTTGACGACCCACTCGTCGCCGTCCAGGACCGCCCTCGTCGCGAGACCGGCCAGGTCGGAGCCGGCACCGGGCTCGGAGAAGAGCTGGCACCAGATCTCCTCGCCGCACCACAGCGGCTCCAGGAAGCGCGACCGCTGCTCCGGGGTCCCGTAGGCCAGGATCGTCG
Source organism: Nocardioides sp. NPDC057772 (assembly GCF_042798075.1). Lineage (NCBI taxonomy): Bacteria > Bacillati > Actinomycetota > Actinomycetes > Propionibacteriales > Nocardioidaceae > Nocardioides > Nocardioides sp. NPDC057772. The sequence continues at coordinate 6,011 of NZ_JBHVKN010000230.1, read as the reverse complement.
GCGCGGCCATGCCGAGCCCGATCCCGTTGCGCCGGGGGTTGTTGTCGGGGGCACCGGCAGCCTCGAAGAGGTCGTTCACCAACGGCTGCAGGGCCCGGGAGACGCCGAGGCCACCTTCCCCCTCGGGGAACGCGACCCAGGCCAGTCCGGCCCGGTAGCGGGCGTGCAGGAAGGCGTTCGGCTCGGTCGTCGCGACCGGGTGCTCGGCCAGGAACGCCTCGACCCTGCTCTTGATGTCTTCCGGAGTCACTGCCGGCCCTCTCGACGTGCGGCCTGCCGACGCAGCTCCGCCTTGGCGAGGGCGTTCTTGTGCACCTCGTCGGGGCCGTCGGCGAAGCGGAGCGTGCGGATGCCGGCGTACGCCTTGGCCAGCGGGAAGTCCTGGGACAGTCCGCCGGCGCCGTGCGCCTGGATCGCCTTGTCGAGGATCCACTGGACCGTCGCCGGGGTGGCGATCTTGATCGCCTGGATCTCGGTGTGGGCACCCTTGTTGCCGACCGTGTCCATCAACCAGGCCGTCTTGAGGACGAGGAGCCGCAGCTGCTCGATCCGCACCCGCGACTCGGCGATCCAGTCCCGGATCACCCCCTGCTCGGAGAGCGGCTTGCCGAAGGCGACCCGGTCCTCGACGCGAGCGCACATCAGCTCGATCGCCCGCTCGGCGAGGCCGATGGAGCGCATGCAGTGGTGGATGCGGCCCGGGCCCAGGCGTGCCTGCGCGATCGCGAACCCCATGCCCTCGGCCCCGATGAGGTTGCCCACCGGCACCCGAACGTCGGAGAAGATCAGCTCGGCGTGACCGCCGTGGTCGTGGTCGTCGTAGCCGAAGACCTCCATCCCGCGCTTGATCGTGAGGCCCGGGGTGTCGCGAGGCACCAGGATCATCGACTGCTGCTTGTGGCGCTCGGCGGACGGGTCGGTCTTGCCCATCACGATGAAGATCTTGGCGTTCGGGTTCATCGCGCCGGTGATCCACCACTTGCGGCCATTGAGGACGTACTCGTCGCCGTCGAGCACGATCGAGGTCTCGATGTTGGTCGCGTCGGAGGAAGCCACGGCCGGCTCGGTCATCGCGAACGCGCTGCGGATCTGCCCCTCCAGGAGCGGCTCCAGCCACTCCTTCTTCTGCGCCTCGTCGCCGAAGTCGTGCAGCACCTCCATGTTGCCGGTGTCGGGGGCGGCGCAGTTGAACGCGGCCGGCGCGAGATGGCTGCGGCCGGTGATCTCGGCCAGCGGGGCGTACTGCAGGTTGGTCAGCCCCGCCCCGCCCTCACCGGGGAGGAAGAGGTTCCACAGGCCGCGCTTGCGGGCCTCGGCCCGGATCTCGCCGAGCACGGGCACCGAGTCCCAGGCCCACTTGTCCGGCAGTGCCGCGAGCTGCTCGTCGAAGACGGCCTCGTTGGGCTCGACGTACGTCTTCTGGAAGTCCCACACCGAGGCGACGAGCTCCTCGGTCCTGGCGTCGGGTGTGAAGTCCACGCTTACTGTCCCTTCATCGCGTTGATGCCCATGTCCAGGAGCGGGTAGATCCCGTCCCCGATGTTGTCGAAACCGGGCCCGACGGTCTGGCCCTTGAGGTAGCGGTAGTGGATGCCCTCGAGGATCGCGGCCAGCTTGTAGGCGGCCAGCCCGAGGTAGAAGCCGAACTCGCTCAGATCACGCGGGCTGGCCGCGTCGTAGCGGGCGATGATCTCGTCCTCGGAGAGCCAGCCGGGTGCGTTGCTGACGTCGGTCACGGTGCCGTCACCGGAGACCGATGCCATCCGCTGGTAGGTGAGCAGGATCGCCAGGTCGGTGACCGGGTCGCCGAGGGTGGCCATCTCCCAGTCGACGACGGCCCTGATCTGGTCGGTCTCGTCGGTGAGGACGTTGTCGAGGCGGTAGTCGCCGTGCACGATCCCCGGCCCGGTCGAGGCCGCCTCGGCGGCCCCCACCCGGGCCTCCAGCAGCGCGTGGAGCTCGTCGGCGGCAGGAAGATCGCGGGAGTACGACGCCTCGAGCTGCTTCTTCCAGCGCCGGACCTGCCTGCTCAAGAAGCCCTCCGGGCGGCCGAACTCGCTCAGCCCGACCTTCGCCGGGTCGACCGCGTGCAGCGCGGCCATCACGTCGATGAGCTGCTCCGAGATCGCGCGGGTCCGGTCGGCGCCGAGCGGCTCGAGCTCGCGGGCGTAGCGGTAGGGCCGGCCCTCGACCTTCTCCATCACGTAGAACGGTGCCCCGAGGATCTCCTCGTCGGCGCAGAACGCGAAGGTGTGCGGCACCGGCACGTCGGTGTCGCGCAGTGCGCTGATCACGGTGTGCTCACGCTTCATGTCGTGCGCGGTGGCGAGCACGTGCCCCAGCGGCGGGCGCCGGACGATCCACTCGTGGGCGCCGTCGGAGACCGCGTACGTCAGGTTGGACTTGCCGCCGGAGATATGGCTGGCGCTCAGCTCGGCGCCGGCGCCTTCCACGTTCTCGGCGAACCATGGGCCCAGCCTGTCCAGGTCGAGCCCGGGCAGGGATTCGGTCGTCATGCGGCACCTCCGAGGGTGGGGATCATCCGGGCGAGCGCTGCGCGGGTGCTCGCCGGGTCTGTGTGGAGCAGGGCGTCGAGACCGACCGCTCGGGCGCCGAGGACGTTGGGCTCGGCGTCGTCGATGAAGAGGCACTCCTCGGCTCGGAGACCGAGCCTGCTCAGGGTGCGGTCGAAGATCGGCGGCTCCGGCTTGCGCATCGCGACCTCCTCGGAGATCACGACCACCTCGAACAGCGCGTCGACCTGCTTACGCGGGTAGAAGTTGCCCCAGCTGTTGGAGAGCAGGGCGAGCCGGATGCCGGCATCACGGAGCTCCTCGGCCAGCGCGAACATCTCCGGGTTGGGCCGCATCCCGGCGAAGAGCCGGGACAGGACGCCTTCGGGATCGACCGGACTGCCGTCGTACGTCTCCAGGCGGGCGGCCAGGAGCTTGTCGAACTCCTTGACCGACAGCTCGCCGAGCTCGAGACGGTGGATCGGGGTGCCGGCGTCGGCGTAGCGACCCAGCCACTCCTTGAGCACCGTCGTGAAGCTCTCCGGCTTGATGCCGTCGGCCTTCAGCCAGGCCCGGATCGAGTCGCCGATCGGCGTGGTCAGCACCCCGCCGTAGTCGAAGATGACAGCTCTGAGTCCTGCGGCGGTCATCGGGTCCCCTCGTAGACGACCCGCCCCACGGTGGTGCCGTCGGCCAGGCGTTGCACGCCGTCGGCCACCTCGTCCAGCGACAGCGTCTCGCTGACCAGCGGCTTGATCGAGCCCTCGGCCGCCATCCGGGTGAGCTCGGCGTGGCACTCCTTGACGAGCTCGGGGGCGAGCATGTTGTAGAGACCCCAGTGGAGCCCGACGATCGCGTAGTTCTTGATCAGCGAGTGGTTGAGCGCGGCCTCCTGGATGCGGCCGCCGGCGAAGCCGATGATCAGGATCCGGCCCTCGAAAGCGATGCACTTGGTGGAGCGGTCGTAGGTGTCGCCGCCGACCGGGTCGTAGATCACGTCGGCGCCCTTGCCGCCGGTGACCTCCTTGACCACCTTCACGAAGTCCTGCTCGTGTCGGTCGATGACGACATCCGCGCCGAGCTGCTTGGCGACCGCGGCCTTCTCCGGTCCGCCGACGACACCGATCACGGTGGCGCCGGCGGCCTTGCCGAGCTGGATCGCGGCGCTGCCCACCCCACCGGCCGCCGCGTGCACGAGCAGCGTCTCGCCGGGCTGGATGTGGGCGCGGCGGTGGAGTGCGAACCAGCCGGTCTGGTAGCCGATGTAGAGGCTCGACGCCTCCGCGTCGGTGAGCGCCTCGGGAGCCGGGAACGTGGTCGCGGCGTCCATGAGCGCGAGCTCGCCGAAGCCGCCGTACGGCAGGGCGGCGCCACCGATCACGCGGTCACCGACCTGGAAGCCGTCGACTCCGTCACCGAGCTCGACCACCTCGCCGCACAGCTCGACGCCGGCGGTGAACGGCAGCTCGGGCTTGACCTGATAGAGACCCCGGGCCATCAAGACGTCGGGGAAGTTGGCCGGGCTGGCCAGCACCTTCACGACGAGCTGCCTGGCCCCCGGGGACGGGTCGGGCACCTCCTCGAGCCGCATCACGTCCTTGGGCTCACCGAGCTCGTTGATCCGCCACGCCTTCATACCTGTCCCTCCACGTGCTGCCAGAGTCGGTTCATCCCGCCGAGCCACTTGTCGGTCTGCGTCGCCCGCGCGGCGTAGTAGTCGCCCACCTCCGGGTGCGGCAGCACCAGGAAGCGGTCGTCCTTGGTCGCCTCCCAGGCGCTCTCGGCGACCTGCTCGGGCGTCAGCGCGGTGTCGCGGCTGAGCAGGTCCTTCATCACACCGGACCGCTCGAGCATCCCGGTCTGCACACCTTGCGGGCAGATCGCCTGGACGACGATCCCGTGGTGGCGGTAGGTCGCAGAGAGCCACTCGGCGAAGGCGACCGCGCCGTGCTTGGTGACCGTGTAGGTCGGCGCGCCGATCATCATCAGCAGCCCCGCCGCGCTCGCGGTCACGACGTAGCGGCCGGCCTTGCGCTCGACCCAGTCGGGGACGAGGAGCCTCGCCGCCCGGACGTGGGCCATGACGTTGACCTCGTACGACGCCTGCCAGTCCTCCTCAGGACAGTCCAGGCCGATGCCACGGTCGATGCCGGCGTTTCCGTACCACGCGTCGATCTGGCCGAGGTGGTCCTTCGCGGCCTTGACGAGGCGTTCCACGCCTTCGACGGAGGCCGCGTCACCTGGCACGGGGTGGGCGCCGATCTCCTTCGCGGTCTCGGTGAGGCGTACGTCGTCGATGTCGTTGACCACCACACGGACGCCCTCGGCGACGAGCCGGGCGGCCAGCGCGCGGCCGATCCCGCCCGCGGCGCCGGTGACGACGGCGGTGCTGTCGGGAGCGATCGGCATCAGACGCGACCGCCGGCGAGGGTGAGGCCGCCGTCGACGGTGACGAGCTGGCCGGTCATCCAGCCGGCGTCCTCGGAGAGGAGGAAGGAGGCGACGCCGGCGATGTCCTCCGGAACGCCGAGGCGCTTGAGCGGGTAGGCCGCCGAGACCTCCTGTTCGCGGCCCTCGTAGAGAAGCTCGGCGAACTTGGTCTTCACCACCGCCGGGAGGATCGCATTGACGCGCACCTTCGGGCCGAGCTCGACCGAGAGCTCCTGGGTGATGTAGCTGAGCATCGCCTTGCTCGCGCCGTACGTGGCGATCAGGGGCGTCGGGGCCAGCCCTGCCACGGAGGAGATGTTGACGACCGCGCCGCCGTGCTCGGACATCCACTGTCGCCACACCTGCTGGGTCCAGCCGATCGGCGAGAGGCAGTTGACCTCGACCGTCTTGCGGGCCGACTCGCGGTCCATGTCGATCAGGCCGCCGGCCTTCGGGTTGATGCCGGCGTTGTTGACCAGCAGGTCCGCGCTGCCGAACGTGTCGATCGCCGCCTTGACGACCTCTTCCTGGTGGGCCGGGTCGTCGGCCTTGCCGGCGATGCCCAGGGCGACCTCCTTGCCACCGAGACCCTCGACGGCCTCCGCCAGCGCCTCGGGCTTGCGCGCCGTGATGACGACCTTCGCACCCTCCTCCACCAGCCGCTGGGCGATGCCCAGCCCGATGCCCCGGCTGGCCCCGGTGATGATCGCCGTACGTCCCTCGAACCTCGACATGCTCAATCCCTCGTGTGCTCGGCTAATCTAAGCGTTTGCTTAGGTGGTGACAGCGGTCACTCTACGGGGTAGCCCGAGAACATGGAAGGTCGGCGTCCAAGCAATGCCGAGAAGTCGGCCCCGTCGGCCGAGCCGTCGCCCCGGTCGGGCGAGCCGTCAGGTACGTCGATCGAGCCGTCACGTACGCCGGGCGAGCCGTCACGTACGTCGATCGAGTTGTCACCGTCGCGACAACTCGATCAGCGGGACTGACCTCTCGGTCTGCGCACGTGACGTCTCGACCTGCGTACCCGCCTTCTCGGCCGCACGACGACAACGCCGAAAACGCAGTTGT
>NZ_JBHVKN010000229.1:6073-8031 GCF_042798075.1 Nocardioides sp. NPDC057772 | reverse complement strand
GGTCGAGTCCCCGGACCTCGGCGGCTCACGCACCATCCTGCAGCCGACCACACTCTCGCTGACCGAGCAGCGCATCGGGATCGTCGGCAGCAACGGTTCGGGCAAGTCGACCCTCGCCCGTCTGATCAACGGGCTGGTGCTGCCGAGCGGCGGAAGGGTCACCGTCGACGACCTCGATGTGGCTCGTCACGGCGCTGCGGTGCGCCGCCGCGTCGGGTTCACCTTCACCGACCCCGCCGCCCAGTTGGTGATGCCGACCTGCGTCGAGGACGTCGAGCTGTCGCTGCGCCGGACCGTGAAGGACCGAGTACGCCGCAAGCAGCTCGCCCTCAAGACTCTGGACCGCTTCGGGCTCACCTCGCGCGCCGAGGTCAGCGTCCACGCGCTCTCCGGCGGGCAGCGTCAGCTGCTCGCCCTGGCCGGGGTGCTCGCCACCTCGCCGGACGTGCTGGTCACCGACGAGCCGACCACGCTGCTCGACCTGCGCAACACCCGGATGGTCGGCGACCTGCTCTTCTCGCTGCCGCAGCAGCTGGTCCTGGTCACCCACGACCTCGACCTCGTACGCCGCTGCGACCGCGTCCTCGTCGTCGAGGACGGCCGCGTCTGCTTCGACGGCGACGCGGACGCCGCGGTCAAGCACTACGTGAGGACGGTGAGCGAGGGATGAGCATGACGGTCGGGCTCTACCGCCCCGGCGACACCGTGCTCCATCGGCTCCCGGTGGGCGCCAAGCTGCTCGGCCTGGCCGTCATCAGCGTCTCGATCGTGGTGCTGCGCGGGCCGCTCCTCGCCGTCGGCTTCCTCGCGCTTGCTGTCGTCCTCGCCCTCGTCGGCCGGCTCGACCTGGCCGCCACCGCGCGGGCACTGCGTGCCGTTCTCGTCATCGCCGTCGTCGTCGCCCTCCTGCAGTGGTGGCTGTTCACCTTGCCTCGGGCCGTGGAGTCCCTGCTCGACCTCGTCTCGCTCGCCCTGGTGGCGCTCACCCTGACCGTGACCACGCCGACCACGGAGATCCTCGACGCCGTGGTCCGTTGGATCCGCCCGCTGCGCCGCGTCGGGATCGACCCGGAGCGCGTCGCCCTCACCATCTCGATGGCGATCCAGGCACTCCCCGGCACCCTCACCATCGCCCAGGAGACCCGCGACGCCGCCCGCGCCCGCGGCCTCGGCCGCTCCCCCAGGGCCTACCTCACCCCCTTCGTCATCCGCGTCGTCGCCGGGGCCCACGAGACCGGCGACGCCCTCAAGGCCCGCGGCCTCGGCGACTGACCCCCTGCCGAGGCGTCACCCCGGTCGGCCGAAGCGTCACTGCGGTCGGCCGAGGTGGCACCTGGGTGACGCGTCGACCGACGCGAGCGACGCCTCAGCCAACGCAGGTGACCCTTCGACCGACGTACGTGACGTCTCGGTCTACGCTGCCGACCCTTCGAACTCGGGCGAAGCGTCACTGCGGTCGGCCGAAGTGGCACGTTCATGACGCCTCGACCGACGCGAGCGACGCCTCAGCCAACGCAAGTGACGCCTCGGCCGACGTACGGGACGCCTCGGCGGCGGGGTTACCAGCCGGGCGGGAGGCGGTGGTCCCAGAGGGCGGCGTCCTCGATCTGGGCGGCGAGGGAGAGCAGGAGGGACTCCTCGGCGGGACGGGCGGCGAGCATGACGCCGACGGGAAGGCCGGAGGGGGTCCAGTGGAGCGGCAGCGAGATGGCGGGCATGCCGGTGACGTTCCAGGCGGAGGTCCAGGGGGTGAACTCCTTCTGCGCCTGGAAGTCGGCGGCGGGATCGGCGTCGTCGCGGATCGCGCCGACCTTCGGCGGCGGGGTGGCGAGCGTCGGCGTGAGCACGGCGTCGTAGGGGGCCAGCGTCTCCAGCGCCACCGCCGCGAACCGGCGCAGCTCCGCGATCGCCAACCCGAACTCCGGCCCGCTGACCGCCTCTCCCCGCTCGGTGAGCCA
>NZ_JBHVKN010000229.1:0-6063 GCF_042798075.1 Nocardioides sp. NPDC057772 | reverse complement strand
CGGCCGGATCTGCGAGCGCTGTTCGGGGGCGAGGTTCACGACCGCCATCGCGGTCCCGACGGCCCACACGGTCTCGAAGATCGCGACCGCCTCGACCGGCAGCGGTCGCGGGATGTCGACGATCTCGTGACCGAGTGACTCCAACAAGGACGATGCGTTCTCCCAGGCGGTGACGCACTCGGGGTCGACCGTGGTCGGGGCGATCAGCGGCTCGATGAACCGGGCGATACGCAGCCGCCCGGGCGGGCGCTCACAGGCGTCCAGGAACGGCAGCGGCTCCTCGGGAGCCCAGAACGGATCACCCGTACGCCGCCCCGCGAGCACGTCGAGGAAGGCCGCCGCGTCCCGCACCGTCCGCGCGATCGGGCCTGCGGTGGCGAGCCCGGCGGCGTCGCCGTACATCGGCGACGGCGAGATCCGCGCGCGGGTCGGCTTCAGACCGACCAGGCCGCAGCACGAGGCCGGGATCCGGATCGAGCCGCCACCGTCGGAGCCCTGCGCGACCGGCACGAGCCCGGCGGCCACGGCCGCGGCAGCGCCTCCGGAGGAGCCACCGGCGATCCGCGTACGGTCCCAGGGGGTGACGGCGGGCGGCGCCACGTCCGGCTCGGTGTAGCAGGGCGAGCCGAACTCGGGGGTGTTGGTCTTCCCGAGCGAGATCATCCCCGCCGCCTCGATCGAGAGCGTCACGTTGTCGGAGACGTCGGGGACGAAGTCGGCGAAGGCGGCCGACCCGAAGGTGGTGCGTACGCCGCGGGTGAGGTTGAGATCCTTGATCGCGGTGGGTACGCCCCACAGCGGTGAGGCGCCGACCGGTTTCACCGCGAGCTCACGAGCACACGTCGAGATCCGCTCCTCGGCCACGGTCACGAAGGCACCGACATCGTCGAGCCGCGAGATCCTGTCGAGATAGTGCTCGGCGAGCTCTCCCGGGGAGACCTCGCACCGATGCAGCAGCTCTCCCTGTTCCAGGGCGGTCAGATCATGAAGCTCGGCCACCCCTGCAGGCTAACGCCACTCGTCCTCGAGCATCGCGTAGTGCACCAATGTCGTCCACTCGCCCTTGAACCACTCGGCCTCGCGCTCGACGGCCTCTTTGCGCATCCCGAGCCGCTCGATCACCCGCGCGGAGGCGGTGTTGCGCTCGTCGACCCGGGCGGTGACCCGGTGCAGGCCGAGCCCGTCGAAGGCCAGGCCCAGCAGCGCACGGGCGGTCTCGGTGGCGAAGCCCTGGCCGTGGAACTCGGGGTTGAAGGCGTACCCGATCTCCCCTGACCGCTGCTTCTTGCTGTGCCAGAAGAGCACGACGTCGCCGATCAGCCGGCCGCTGTCGCGGTGTTCGACGCCGAGGCAGAGCACCTCACCCTCCCGGCGCAGCACCGACGGCCGCTTCCACGCCGCATAGGACTCGCGCAACGCATCGCGGTCTTTCGGCACCGGCGGGATGTAGCGGCACACGTCCTCCCGCGACAGATAGGCGTGCAGGTCCTCGAGGTCGCGCTCGACGTCGAGGGGACGCAGCAGGAGCCGCTCGGTGGCGATCGGATAGTCGGGGTCCAGCACGGGCTCGCCGAGCTCCTGGAAGACGCTCAGGTGCAGGTCGGCCGGCCCGTCGAGGCGGGCGTTGAGGGACTCCCACGGGGTGTGGGTCGGTGGCGCCACCAGCGCGGCGCCACCCTCCACCAGCCGGGACGTGACACCGGCGGAGTCGTCGACCTCGAACGCCACCCGTACGTGCCCGGCCACCGGTCGTCCGGCCTCGACCTCGTCGATGTAGGCGTGCTGGGCCGGGTTGGCGAGCTCGAGCGTCGCCCGGCCGGCGTCGAGGATCGTCACATGCGCCTCGCCGGGGCCGGAGAAAGCGGCCTCCTCAGGAAGGCCGAGAGTGTCGCGGTAGAACTCCACCGCCTGCTCGTAGTCCTTTGCCTCGACCACCACTCGAAGCTGCTTCACGGGTCCACTCATGCCCGCAACCTAAGGCCGAAACCCCCATCGCGCACGCGATAAATGACGAAGGTCAGGTCTCCCCCCGGAGAGACCTGACCTCGTGGTGCCGCCTGGATGGAGAGATCAGACGGCTGCGGGCTCGAAGCCCGCGAGCTTCTCGACGGCAGCGGTGAAGCGTGCCTGGACCTCGGCGTCGGCGAACACGTCCACCTCGTGGGCGGGCTGCGAGACGATCGCGTCCTCGACGACGATCGCGCCGGCGATGCCGGCCGAACGGGCGGCGTCGGCGTGGGCCCACTTGCCACCGTACGGGGTCGGCGTGATGCCGACGACGGAGACGATCTTGTCCTTGATGGCGCCCGCGGCGTACGGACGGGAGAGCCAGTCGATCGCGTTCTTGAGCACACCCGGGATGGTGGCGTTGTACTCCGGGGTGACGATCAGCACGCGGTCGGCCTCGGTGATCGTCTTGCGGAGCTGGGTGACGGCCTCGCCCGGCTCGGCCTCGAGGTCCTCGTTGAAGAACGGCAGCTCGCCCAGGCCCTCGACGATCTCCAGGGTGACGCCCTCGGGCGCCTCGGCGGCAAGCTTCTCGGCGAGCTTACGGTTGGTCGACTCGGCACGCAGGCTGCCAACGAGTACGGCGATGCGGGTGTCGGACACGGGTTCTCCTCGGAAGACGCGGAAAGTTCAATGTTGAACTGTCAAACGTCGTCGTTCCGGGGATTCATTCCGCGACAACGTCCTCCCCGGGTGTGGTCTCGCCCACATGCCGGCGCAGCCCGAAGGTCAGCCCGTCGACCAGCGCCTCCCAGGACGCCTCGATCACGTTGGACCCGACGCCGACCGTCGTCCACGACGTCGAGCCGTCGGAGGTCTCGATCAGCACTCGCGTCTTCGCGTCGGTGCCGTGACCCTGGTCGAAGATCCGCACCTTGAAGTCGATCAGGTCGAAGTCGGCGACCACCGGGAAGGCACGCGTGATCGCGGCCCGCAGTGCCTGGTCCAGCGCGTTGACCGGACCGTTGCCCTCCCCCGTCTCGACGTGACGTACGCCGTCGGCATGGATCTTCACGATCGCCTCGGTGGTCGAGGCGGTCTCGGCCCCGCCACCGCGAGCCTCGGAGATGACCCGCCAGGACTCGACGTCGAAGAAGGAGGGACGGGCGCCCTCGACCTCCTCGATGAGGAGCAGCTCGAAGGAGGCGTCGGCCGCCTCGAAGGTGTAGCCCTGCTCCTCGAGCGCCTTGACCCGGTCGGTCACCCGGGTCACCAGGTCGCGGTCGTCGGAGAGGTCGTAGCCGAGCTCGCGGCCCTTCAGCTCGATCGACGCCCGCCCGGCCATGTCGGAGACCAACAGTCGCATGTCGTTGCCGACGCCGGCCGGGTCCATGTGCTGATAGAGGTCGGGGTCCACCTTGATCGCGGAGGCGTGCAGGCCGGCCTTGTGGGTGAACGCGGACGCACCCACGTAGGGCTGACGGCCCGCAGGCGGCACGTTGGTCACCTCGGCGACCGCGTGGGCGACCCGGGTGGCCTCGCTCAGCAGCCCGGTCGGCAGCACCTCGCGGCCGAGCTTGAGCTGGAGGTTGGCGACGACGGAGACGAGGTCGGCGTTGCCCGTACGCTCCCCGTAGCCGTTGATGCAGCCCTGCACGTGCATCGCGCCGGCGTCCACGGCGGCCAGCGAGTTGGCGACGGCGCACCCGGTGTCGTTGTGGCAGTGGATCCCGACCGCTCCGTGGGTGTGCTCGCGGACGTCGTGGACGACGTCGGCCACCCAGGACGGCAGCATCCCGCCGTTGGTGTCGCACAGCGCGACCACCTCGGCACCCGCCTCGTAGGCGGTCCGGAGGACCTCCAGCGCGTAGTCGCGGTTGGCCCGGTAGCCGTCGAAGAAGTGCTCGGCGTCGAGAAAGACCTGCTGGCCCTCCTCGCGCAGGTGGGAGACGGTGTCGCGGATCATCGCGAGGTTCTCCTCGAGCGTGGTGCGCAGCGCCAGCTCGACGTGGCGGTCGTGGGACTTGGCGACGAGGGTGACGACGCCGGCGCCCGAGTCGCGGAGGGCGGCCACCTGCGGGTCGTCGGCCGCCTTCACCCCGGCTCGACGGGTCGACCCGAAGGCCGCCAGCCGCGCGTGCTTGAGGTCGAGCTCGTCGACGGCTCGGCGGAAGAACTCGGTGTCCTTGGGGTTCGCGCCGGGCCAGCCGCCCTCGATGAACCCGACGCCCAGCCCGTCGAGGTGTCGCGCGATCGCGAGCTTGTCGGCGACGCTGAGATTGAGGCCCTCCTGCTGCGCACCGTCGCGCAGGGTGGTGTCGTAGACGTGGAATTCCATGGCGCTGTGTCCTCGGGCTGGGCTGAATCTGGGGCTGGGTCTGGGGCTGGGTCTGGGGCTGGATCTGGGCTGGGCAACAAAAAACCCTCTCGAGGACGAGAGGGTGGCGCGTCGGGCAGTGCTCGACGCGCTAGCGAATGATGATGACGTGGTTCGTCATGTCCCTGATACTGCCACGAAATCTCTGTCGGTGGGACGAGCGTCTCACCAGCCGAGGAGCTCGACCCACCACGGCTCGTCGCCGCCGGAGAACTGCGAGCCCTCCTCGGACAGCGACTGGATCGGGAAGAGCGCGAGGGTCACGACCACGGCGAACCCGAGGATCCAGGGCACCCATCGGGCCGAGACCCGGTGGACCGCCTTGGTGACCGGGCCACGCAGACGGTCGCGTCCCGAGCCGGTCCACAGCGCGGTGACGAACGCCAGCCCGGCGAGGGTCAGGGCCGCCTCGAGGGAGAGCTGCAGGGCATAGCCGATCAGCACCGCGGCCACCACGAACCCGAAGCCCCACGCCCCGACCACGAAGGTCTTCGGCAGCGAACGGACCAACCGCCAGGGCGCACCGATGAGGAGGCGGGGTGCGTCGTGCCACTTGCGGCCGCGGTACCAGCGCCAGCGGCGCAGATCTCCGGCGGCGAGGGTGCCGGCGCGGATCAGCCAGGCAGCACCGAGCACGGCCAGGAAGCCGCCGCTCGGGAAGGCGGCGATCACGCCGACGGCGAAGGCGAGCAGACCCAACCAGATGGCCGCGCGGCGCAGCTTCTCCAGGCGGGGGTCGTGTCGCCGGCTCACCGGCAGGGCGACCGGGGCGACCGGCGTGGTGGCCTTCTCCCGCTCGGCCCGGTCGCTCAGCGAGAGCTGCTCGATCGGCTTGTGCACGAACGGCCGGCGCGGCGTACGCAGCCACTCGCGGACTTCGTCCAGCGTCGGACGGTCGGCGGGGTCGGGCGAGAGCGCCTGGCCGAGCAGCCCGCGCAGCGGTTGCGGCACTCCCTCCAGATCGTGCTCGCCGCGCCGGGCGCGGTCCATCAGCTTCATCGGGTTGCCCTCGCCGAAGGGCGGGCGGCCGGTCGCTGCGTACACCACGACGGAGGCCCACGAGTGCACGTCCGAGGCCGGGGTCGCAGGGTCGCCCACCGCGATCTCGGGCGGCAGATAGCCGGGCGTGCCGATCAGCAGGCCGGTCACGGTGATCTTCGGGTCGTCGGCGACGCGAGCGAGCCCGAAGTCGATCAGGATCGGGGTGCGCCCCTCGACGATGATGTTGGCCGGCTTGATGTCGCGGTGGAGGACGCCGACGGCGTGGCAGTCGGCGATGCCCTCGGCCAAGTCGCTGGCCAGCTGCTCGACGTCATCGCGCGAGAGCGGCCCCTCGTTGACGATCTTGTCGTGCAGGGTCGGGCCCGGGACGTAGCGGGTCGCCAGCCACGGCACCTCGCCCCACGGGTCGGCGTCGACGACGCCCGCCACCCACCGGCTCCGCACCCGCTGCAGCGAGGAGACCTCGCGCGCGAGCCGGTGGCGGCCCTCCTCGTCGCCCACGAACTGCGTACGCAGCACCTTCAGCGCCACCCGCTCACCGCTGGTGCGGTGGCTGGCCAGGTGGACCCGCCCCATCCCGCCCTGCCCCAGCAGGGAGATCAGGTCGTAGTCGCCCACGGTCTCCCGCTGGCTCGCCGGGGACCGGCGTGGGGCTGTCGTCACGCGACAAACCTTATCCGCCGCGCCCGACACCCGGCCGAGGCGTCGCCCCCGCAGGCCGAGACGTCACGTACGTC
>NZ_JBHVKN010000228.1:0-8068 GCF_042798075.1 Nocardioides sp. NPDC057772 | reverse complement strand
CAACCGATTTCTCGGCCGCCAGAACTCCCTATTCGGCGGCGAGGTGGGCGGCCACGGCCGCTGCCTGCCCTCGGATCTCGGGGATGGCGGTCGCCTCGTAGAGGGCGCCCTTGCAGGGCGGGCCGACGGTCAGAAGACCAGGTACGACGCGGCCGTCCGCTCCGATGACGTGGCCGTCCTCGGTGACGTCGATGCCCAGGCGGAGGGGGTCGGGGGCGATCAGGCCGCGCTTCTGGAGCGCGAGCAGGAGAGGGTTGTCGGTGCGGGTGATGTCGGGCGAGGGGCCGGTGCAGTTGATCACCGCGGTGACCTCGCGGTCGCCGCCGGCCAGCGTGACGACGGGGTTCTCGGCGTCCGCCCGGCAGCCGAGCACCCCGCCGCCGAGGATCTCCAGGCGGCCCTCAGACCGATAGGTGTCGAGAAGGGCGGCGATGCGCGGGGCCATGCGGTGGCGGCGTACCTCCCACTCGCGGGCGTAGACCTCGCGGAAGCGACGGCGCTCGGGCTCCGGTAGGCGGCGCCAGATCGACTGGGTCGGACCGCGGAGGCCGTCGATGACCGCACGCCAGTCGACGCCGAGCGTGGCCGCGTGCTCGATCTGGTCGCGGACGAGGCCGGCGATGCCGTCGGCGGTCAGCGGGCCGTCGGGGATCGGGGTCACCCAGGAGGTGAACTGGTCGTCGACATGGGGGTTGGGCAGCAGGCCGTGGCGGCTCACCATGATCACCCGGCGGGCCGGGGAGTCGTCGAGGAGCGTGACCGTCGTGTCGACGGCGGTCAGGCCGGTGCCGGCGACGAGCACGGTCGCATCGGCGGGCAGGGCGCTGATCCGGGCCACGTCCCAGGGATCCGACAGGTTCCACGGTGCCTCGGGCATTCCGGCCAGCGGCTGCGGCGGCGGATTGCCGTACGCCAGCACGACCGCGTCCGCGACACGACCCGCGTCGTCGTCGCCGGTCAGCACCCGGAAGCCGGCGCCGGTCGGCTCCACGTCGACGACCGTCTCCCCGACCGTCTCCAGGGCCCCGGGACCCGCCGCAGCGGCCTCAGCGAGCCGGTCGCGCAGGTAGCGCGCGTAGTCGCGCCGGGGCAGGAAATCGATCGGGCCGAGCTCGATACCGGCCTCCGCCGCCCAGTCCAGCAGGTCGTCACGATCGTCGGGGAAGCCCGACATGTTGTTGGCCCGGACGTTGAGGAGATGACGGGCGTCAGTGGTCGAGTAGGCCACCCCGTAGCCGGCCTCACCCCGCGCTTCGAACAGCACCACGGACGCGCCCCGGCGGAGCAGGTTGATCGCGGTCAGCGTGCCGCTCGCGCCGCCTCCGATGATCGCCACCGTCGGGGTGGAAGGCGGCGTGGGCGGCGCGGCATCTGTCGTCACCCCGACAGGGTAACGGCGCCTATCCTGGCTTTGTTAACCCGGTTACTCGGCTATCAGAACGCAGAGACCGCTCTTGCACCCATGCCGTCTAACAAGCCTCTCGTAGCCGCGGAATCCTGGGGATCCCACCGAGCCGCTTGTTGTAGCGGACGTGGTCGGCGTATCCCTCCAGGAGCGTCCACAGCGCCTTGTGCGCCGGCCACGGGATGGCCTCGCCGGGGAACGCCCAGCTCGAGCCGAAGCCGATCCACACCGGGACCCAGTCCTTGGCGCAGTCCCACTCGCCCCGCTTGGACATCAGCAGCTTGTTGCGGACCTGGAACGCGAGCCGTTGCCCGTCCTTCACGATCGGCGCCGCGCACACCCGCCACAGCGGCATGTCGAGCGACATCAGCTCGATCTCGATGTCGCCGAGAATGCGCGGATCCACCAGGACCGTAGCGACGTTCTCATGCGGGCGCCTCATGACCATCACGCTAGCGGCGAGCGCCGACATTCGCGGCCGATCCGCCAGGAGCGAACAACGCGACCCGATTCAGCACCCCGCCGGACAAGGCGTACGCCCCGGGCCTATCATCCTCCCCAACTCGATCGGGCAGGGAGGCCCGAGGGAGGATCGAGGAAGGACCGTACGTTGGCACCCTTGAGGCAGCCCAGAACGGGCGAAGAAGCCGAGAAGTACGCCGCGGAGCATCTGCATTCCCTCGGCTGGCCCGACGCCGCCCCGTCGGGCAGCACCACCGCCGCCGACGTCGACATCATCGGCGGCAGACCTGACAACGTCATCGTCGCGCAGGTGGTGCTCACCCGTGCCCTGACCGAGGCACGCAGCGTCTGTGCCGTACGCGGCGCGGGCTACGCCTACGACGCCCGCACGGTCGCGCTGTTCAGCCGGGCCGGGTTCACCGAGGACGCGGTCGAGTGGGCCGACAGGGTCCGGGTGGCGCTGTTCGAGTTCGCCGCCGACGGCTCGATCCGCTCGCACGGGAAGCACGCCGCCGAGCTGGTCACCACGGCCACCGCGCCGGCGGCACCGATCCTCGGCCGGGCACCCGAGCCGACTCCCGGGCGCCACCTCGACCCCACCCGCACGGGGGGCTTCAGCTTCACCGCGAAGATCCCTGCGGTCCGGCCGCGCCGCAAGGCCGCCGAGAAGCGCGCCTCGGACGTCGCTCCGGACCCGGCCCCGACGTCCACCGAGAAGATCGCGGGCCCGCTGACCGGCCAGCTCCCGGCGTACACGACGATGAGCATCCCGAAGGCGCCCACCCCGCCGACGGACGAGCGGTGGGTCCCGGACGGGCTCGGGCCGATCCTGGACGCGATCGCCCGGGCGTCGCAGCTGCCGGTGGTGCTCGTCCTCGGCTCGGACCAGCGGGCCGAGTGGGTGCGGGAGACCTTCCGGGTCGGCACGATCACGGTGACCGACGAGAGCGTGCTGCCGATGCTGCTCTCGCTGGTGACCGGCCGGGAGTCGCAGTACGCCAGCGGCGAGTCCTACCACAAGGTCGACGGCCTCAAGCCGCAGGGCGAGCGAGCGCTGGAGTCATGGCGCGCGTGGGAGGCCTACGACCGCGCGATGGCCAACTACCGCCGCGCGGTCTGACCTCAACCCCGAGTCTCAGCAGTAGCCGAGCATCTCGCTGAGCGCCCGCCGCTCGCTGTCGTCGACGGCGAGCGACCAGCGGGCCTTGGTCTCGATCCAGCGGGTGGCGTACGCACACTGGAACCCCTTCCGCGGACGCCAGCCCGCCGGGTCGTCGTCGCCCTTGCTCATGTTGGTCGGTCCGTCGACGGCGAGCAGGTTGTCGAGATCGTTGGCGAACGCTCGGCGCCGGTCCTCGGGCCAACGGCTCGCGCCCGAGCGCCACGCCTCCGAGAGCGGCACCACGTGGTCGATCTGGATCGCCTGGGCCTGCCGAGCCTCCTTCAGGTCGGTGAGCACCAGGCGCCTGCCGGTGTAGGGGTCGACCCAGGTGCCGGCGAGCACGTCGTGGTCACACCTCCCCTGCTGCCCGGTCCGCACCTCGACGGCGTCGCGCAGCAGCACGTCGTCGCGCTGGTTGCACCCGTTGCCGTCGCTGTCGGCCCAGCCGCCGCCGAACACCGAGCGCTCGTACGCAGCCATCCCGTCCGGCCGCCTCGCGACCGTGGCCAACCCGGCGAGGTCATCGCGCACCTTCCGCACGTCCACCGGCTGGGGAGCGGGCGACGAGGACGGCTCCTCGGTCGCCACCGGCGGCATCCGCCGGTTCGCCGGTGCCTCCTCGGGCAGCCACAGCGAGACCGCCCAGCCGACGGCCGCCAGCAGCACGACCAGCAGCCCCAACGACGTACGTCTTCCCACGGGGTGGCATTGTGCCCGCGACCACCGACAGGTTCGGGAGGTCAGTCGACCGGCGCGCCTTCGAGCTCGTCGACGAGCAGGAGACCGCGCTCGGCCCAGGCGATCGCGGCGCGCGCCTGGTCGATCAGGCCGTCGTAGGCGAAGATCTTGTAGCGCACGATGCGGTCCCACTGACTCGCGTCGTAGTGCTCGAGCCGCCGGGCGAGCGTGGGGTGACTGCGGTCGACGAGCGTGGCGCGGGTGGCCTCGAGCATCGCCAGATGCTCGGTCCAGTGGTCGCGGAACTGCTCCAGCTCGGCGCGGGCGGCGGCGGGGTCCGCCCATTCCAGGTAGGCGGCCTTGAGGTAGGCCGGCTCTCGCTGCCGACGGATCTCGATGGGCGCGTCCATCCACTCCCGGAAGGCCGCGATCCCGGCCTCGGTGACGGCGTACTCCTTCTTCGTGCCCTTCTTGCCCCACGGCACGACCGACGACTCGAGCAGACCGTCGCGCTCCATCCGGTTGAGCTCCGGGTAGATCTGCGAGTCGGGCGCGTGCCACACGTGGGCGACCGACTGGCTGAACTGCTTGGAGACGTCGTAGCCGGTCATCGGGCGCGAGGTGAGCAGCGCGAGCAGCGCGAATCTCAGCGACATCGTGACCCCCTCTCCTCGCCGTGATCGTGGCGCGAGCGTACCCAACCCTTGCCACTAACTATAGAGATAGGTAGTTTGTGACGAGCACAACACCTATCTCCATAGGGAGTTCCCCATGACCGTCCTGGATTCCCCGCCGATCACCGCGGCGAGCAAGATCTTCAACTTCCCCCGCAACGCCTGGTACGTCGCCGCGTGGGACCACGAGGTGACCGCGAAGCAGCCGCTCGCCCGCACCATCGCAGGCGTCCCGCTGGCGCTGTGGCGCAACAGCGACGGCCGCGCGGTCGCGCTGGCCGACGCGTGCTGGCACCGGCTGGCGCCGCTGTCGAAGGGGAAGGTGCTCGGCGACGAGATCCAGTGCCCCTACCACGGGCTGCGCTACAACTCCGCCGGGCGCTGCACCAGCATGCCGGCGCAGGAGACGATCAACCCGAGCGCGATCGTCCCCTCCTACCCGGTCGTCGAGCGCTACCGCTACGTGTGGGTCTGGGTGGGCGACCCCGACCTCGCCGACCCCGACACCGTGCCCGACATGACGCAGATGGACTCCCCGGAGTGGGCCGGCGACGGCGAGACGATCTACGCGCCCTGCAACTACCAGCTGATCCTCGACAACCTGATGGACCTCACCCACGAGGAGTTCGTGCACAGCTCGAGCATCGGTCAGGACGAGCTCTCCGAGGCCGAGTTCGAGGTCAGCCACACCGACCGCGGCGTGACCGTGACCCGCTGGATGCGCGACATCGACCCGCCGCCGTTCTGGCTGAAGAACATGCGCGACAAGTTCCCCGGCTTCAGCGGCAAGGTCGACCGCTGGCAGATCATCCACTTCGAGGCCCCCTCGACGATCTGCATCGACGTCGGCGTCGCCAAGGCCGGCACCGGTGCCCCCGAGGGCGACCGCAGCCAGGGCGTGAACGGCTACGTGATGAACACGATCACCCCCGAGACCGCGCGCACGTCGCACTACTTCTGGGCCTTCATGCGCAACTACCGTCTGGAGAGCCAGACCATCACGACCCAGCTGCGACAGGGCGTGCACGGTGTCTTCGGCGAGGACGAGGACATGCTCGCCGCCCAGCAGCGCGCGATCGACGCCAACCCGGACCACGAGTTCTACAGCCTCAACATCGACGCCGGCGGGATGTGGGTGCGCCGGATCCTGGACCGCATGCTGCAGGCGGAGGGTCTCCCCGCCGCCGCGGCCGCGAAGTGAGGCGGCCGCCATGGCAGTGAACACCCAGACCTGGTGGCAGCAGGGCCGTGTGGTCGAGACCTCCGACCTCGCCGAAGGCGTACGCCGTGTCGTGCTCGCCCCCGACCGCCCCGTCCACGCCGTGCCCGGCACCCACATCGACCTCCGGCTCGACCTCGCCGGTCAGGTCCGCAAGCGGTCCTACTCCGTCGTACGCTCCGAGGACGGCGGCCGCCGGCTCACCCTCGGCGTCCAGCTCGCTCCCGCCTCACGCGGCGGGTCGCGCCACATGCACGGCCTCTCGGCGGGCGACCTGGTCGAGATGACCGGTCCGGTCCAGAGCTTCCCGCTCGGCGTCGGCGCCGACCGCTACGTGCTGGTCGCCGGCGGCATCGGCGTCACCGCGCTGGTGGCGATGGCCGACACCCTGCGCCGCCGCGGCGCCGACTACACGCTCGTCCTGGCCGGGCGGCGGCGCGCCGTCATGGCCTACCTCGACGAGCTCGTCGAGGTGCACGGCGACCACGTCCGGGTGTTCGTCGACGACGAGGACGTACGCCTCGACGTCGCCGAGCTCGTCGGCGAGATCGCCGGGAGCCCGGCCGCGGCGCGGACCGAGATGTACATGTGCGGGCCGATCCGGCTGATGGACGCGATCCGTCGTGCCTGGGCGGCCCACGAGCTGCCGGAGCCGAACCTGCGGTTCGAGACGTTCGGCAGCAGCGGCGCCTGGGCGGCCGAGGACTTCGTCGTGCACCTCCCCCAGCTCGACCGCTCCGTCCGCGTCGGCAAGGACAGCTCGATGCTCGACGCGCTCGAGGACGCCGGCGTCGAGGTGATGTGGGACTGCCGCAAGGGCGAGTGCGGGATCTGCCAGGTCATGGTCCTCGACGTCAGCGGCCGGATCGACCACCGCGACGTGTTCCTGAGTCCCCGTCAGAAGGAGACCTGCACGTCCCTGTGCCTCTGCGTCGCCCGAGCCGCCCGCGGCGAATCGGGGTCGGGCTCGGCCGACCCCGCCGCCGTGACCCTCCACCTTCCGTGAACCCCCACCCCGAAAGAGACCCGAGATGAACCTTCGTGCGCGCATCGACGCCGCCGCGATGACTCCCTACCAGTGGATGGTCGTCGCGCTCTGCGTACTGCTGAACTGTCTGGACGGATTCGACGTGATGGCGATGGCCTTCACGGCCTCCTCGCTGACCGAGGAGTTCGCACTGAGCGGCTCGGAGCTCGGCGTACTGCTCAGCGCCGGCCTGGTCGGCATGGCCGTCGGCTCGCTGGCGCTGGCCCCGGTCGCCGACGTCATCGGCCGCCGCCCGCTCATCCTGATCAGCGTCGGCCTGGCGACCCTCGGCATGCTGCTCTCCGCGGCCGCCCCGTCCGCTGTCCTGCTCGGCCTGGCCCGCGTGGTCACCGGGCTCGGCGTCGGCGGCATCCTGGCCAGCACCAACGTGATCGCGAGCGAGTACGCCTCGGCGCGCTGGCGCGGTCTGGCGATCGGCCTCTACACGGCCGGTTACGGCATCGGCGCCACCCTGGGCGGCGTGGCCGCGCGCGGCATGCTCGCCGACCTCGGCTGGCGCAGCGTCTTCGTCGCCGGCGGTGTCGCGACCGGGATCGCGCTGGTGCTCCTGGTCGTGCTGCTGCCCGAGTCGGTCGACTTCCTCGTCCAGCGCAGGCCCCGGCAGGCGGTGGAGCGGATCAACCGGATCCTCGCTCGCCTCGGGCAGCCCGCGGTCACCTCGGAGGCGCTGACGGCGGCACCGCGGGCGACCGCCCGGCGACGCAGCGGCAACCCCGGCATCCTGCTGGGCGCCGACCTACGCCGCTCGACCCTGCTCATCTGGGTCGCGTTCCTGGCCACGATGTTCGGCTTCTACTTCGTCAACAGCTGGACCCCCCAGCTGCTGGTCACCTCGGGCCTGTCGGAGGCGGACGCGGTCACCGCCGGCATGATGCTGGCGCTGGGCGGCACCGCCGGCTCGGTGCTCTACGGTCTCGTCGCCTCCCGCCTCGACAATCGCCTGGTGCTGATCGGCTTCACGGTCCTGTCGGCGCTGACGATGGTCGTCTTCATCACCAGCACCGCGCTGCTCACCGTCGCGCTGATCATCGGCGTGGTCGTCGGCGCCCTCATCAACGGCTGCATCGCCGGCCTCTACACGATCACCCCGGCCATCTACGGCACCGAGATCCGCAGCACCGGCATGGGCTGGGCGATCGGTATCGGCCGCATCGGGGCCATCCTGTCGCCGATGCTCGCCGGGCGCCTGCTCGACTCCTCGTGGACCCCGGTCAACCTGTACGTCGGCGCCGCCGTCGTGGTCGCGATCTCCGCCGTCGCCCTGCTCTTCCTGCGGACCGGCGGAGCCGCTCGGCCGGTCGCCGAGGTCGCGTCGGCCTAGGGGGTGACGTCCGGTCTGGCGGATAGTCCAGGGAGTTGTCTGGCGGATAGTCCAGGGAGTTTCCGTCGGTTACTGGCCAGTAGAGCGACGGAAACTCCC
>NZ_JBHVKN010000227.1:0-8072 GCF_042798075.1 Nocardioides sp. NPDC057772 | reverse complement strand
GCCCACAACTGCGGACTCGGTCGCCAGAACTACCTATTCGGCGAGGTCTTTCTCGGCTCGCTTCGCGGCGGCGCGGAGCTCGAAGAGCTCGGTGGCGAGGCCGCCGATGGCACCGGCCACGTCACGTACGGCGCCGGTGATGATGACCGCCACCTGGCCGACGGTGGTGGCCGTGACCTCGACCGCGCTCTGGGCGACATCCTTGCGGATCTCGTTCTTGCTCAGCTCAGGCTCCATGACAACCCATTGTGGCTGGTCAGGGGTCATGCCGCGACCCCCTCGAGGGCAGGAGCGGCCTCGACACCCTCGGCGGCGGGGCGCTTGCGGTCGGGGAGGGCGTACCGGCAGATCTTCTTGAAGACGCCCCACAGCTGCTGGTGCAGCGGACCGGTGTTGTAGGAGAGACCGTAGCGCTCGCAGATCTCGCGGACCTCCTCGGCGATCTCCGGGTAGCGGCGCGCCGGCAGGTCGGGGAAGAGGTGGTGCTCGATCTGGTGGGACAGGTTCCCCGACATGATGTGGAAGATGCGCCCGCCGGTGATGTTGGCCGAGCCGAGGAGCTGGCGGTAGTACCAGTGACCCTGGGTCTCGTCCTCGCACTCCTCCTGCGAGAAGGAGGCGACGCCGGCCGGGAAGTGACCGCAGAAGATGATGTTGAACGCCCAGATGTTGCGGACCAGGTTGGCGGTGGCGTTGCCGAGGAACGTCAGCGGCGCGAGCGGACCGGACAGCAGCGGGAACAGGACGTAGTCCTTCAGCGCCTGGCGCTTGACCTTCTTCATGATGCCGCGGTGCATCTCGGCGTTGTCCGACATCTTCCGCTTGCCCGCGACGAGGTTCTCGACCTCGAGGTCGTGCAGCGCGACGCCCCACTCGAAGAAGACCATCAGCAAGAAGGCGTACAGCGGGTTGCCGAGGAAGTAGGGGTGCCACTTCTGGTCCTCGTCCATCCGCAGGATGCCGTAGCCGATGTCGCGGTCCTTGCCGAGGACGTTGGTGAAGGTGTGGTGGATGTAGTTGTGGGAGTACTTCCACTGGTCGGAGGGGCACACGTTGTCCCACTCGAACATCCGCGAGTTGAGGTCGGGGTCGCCCATCCAGTCGTACTGGCCGTGCATGACGTTGTGCCCGATCTCCATGTTGTCGAGGATCTTGGAGATGGACAGGCAGGCGACGGCCGGGATCCAGCCGATCACGGGCAGGTAGAAGAGCGCACGGCCGGCGATCTCGAAGGACCGCTGCTTCTTGACGATGTCGTAGATGTACGCCGAGTCCTTCTCGCCCAGATCGGCGACGATCCGCTGGCGGATGGCGTCCATCTCCTTGCCGAAGGCTTCGAGCTCCTCGGCGGAGAGGCGGCGGTTGCCGGTGTTCTCAACGGTGGTCATGGGTTGTCTCCTCGAGGGAATCGTCAGAGGTCCACGGAGCAGTCGCCCTCGGGCGTGCTCACGCAGATCCGGATCTGTTCGTCGGGCAGCTCGGAGGTCTCGCCGGTCAGGATGTTGCGGACCCGTCCGGAGCTCTTGTTGGTGGTGCAGGAGAAGCAGATCCCCATCCGACAGCCGGACTCGGGGGTCAGCCCCGCGGCCTCGGCCTGGTCGAGGATCGTGGCGCCGTCGTTGGTGACGGTCTTGCCGGTGCGCGCGAACTCCATCTCACCGCCGGCGACGCCGGCCGTCTTGGGTGGCTTGAAGTACTCCACCCTCAGCGACTCCGTACCCTCGTACGCAGCCTGAGCCGCCTCGATGAGCGAGGCCGGCCCGCAGGCCCAGGTCGGCAGGTCCCGATATCCCGGGACCAGCTTCGACAGCAGCGCCGGGGAAAGGTAGGGCGCGCCCTCGGAGGTGTGCAGGATGTGCAGGTCGACGCCGTGGCCCTGGTGACGGATCTCCTCGAGCTCGTCGGCGAAGATCTGGCGGTCGGCGCTGGGCGACCAGTGCAGGAACGTGACCTTGCCCCGGTGCGTACGCCGCTGGAGGGAGCGCAGCATCGACATCACCGGAGTGATGCCGGAGCCGCCGGAGATGAGCACGATGTGCTCGGGCACACGGTCGGGGAGGACGAAGTCGCCCTCGGCCTGGGACAGGTGCACCAGGGTGCCGACGGTGGCACGCTCGGTCAGGTACTTGGAGATGCTGTAGGGGGTCGCGTGCTCGTCGTCGTGGGCACGAACCGTGATGGTGAGCGGCTCACCGGGCTTGCCCTCGGTGCTGGAGACGGTGAAGACGCGGGTGGTGCGCCGACCCTCCCCCGTGTCGATGCCGACGCTGACGTGCTGGCCGGCACGGTGGCCGCGCCAGGTCGAGGTGGGCTGGAGCGTCACGGTCGCCACCTGGGGCGCGCCGGGCGCGCTGACCTCCGGGTGGATGTCGGTGATGCGGGCGCGCACCTCGTGCGCGGCCAGCATCGGGTTGATCTGGGTCAGATAGCGGTCGATGCCGTGCGGGGAGGCGAGCGCCGCAACCGTGCGGGAGCGGAGGATCCGGCCGCCGAGGTCGAGTGCCATGTCTTTCGCCTTTCAGTGAACATCTGTACACCGACAACGATGGCGGGTCACTGCAGCACGCGTCAAGATGCGGCGCACGTGGCCCAGATCACGGTGCACAGGTGTGCACTTCACGCCTGTCCGGCCGTTACCCCTAGGATGGTCTGGTGATCGAGACGGGTGCGGAGCCGGAGAGCCGTGCGGAGCGCAAGCTCCGGACCCGGCGAGCGATCCTGGAGGCGACTCTGGAGCTGTCCACCGACAGCTCGCTGACGGCACTCTCGCTGCGCCAGGTCGCTAAGCAGGTCGGCATCGTGCCGACCGCGTTCTATCGCCACTTCGACTCGATCGAGTCACTCGGGCTGGCACTGGTCGAGGAGTCCTTCGACTCGCTGCGCGACCTCTTCCGCGACGTACGCCGCAACGCTCAGGCCGACAAGGATATCGTCGACGGCTCGATCGACGCTCTCGTCGACCACGTCCACCGGCGACGCGACCACTTCGGGTTCATCGCCCGCGAGCGGGTCGCCGGGCCGCGCTCCGTACGCGAGGCCATCCGGCGTGAGATCGAGCTCTGCGAGCGTGAGCTGGCCACCGACCTGGCGCTGATGTCCGGGACCGACACCTGGACCGCCAAGGACCTGCACGTGCTCTCGTCGCTGTTCGTAACGGTTCTGGTCGCGACCGCCGAGCAGATCCTCTCCACCGCCCGCCCCGAGCAGGAAGCGCAGATCGTCGCGACCGTGCGTACGCAGCTGAGGATGCTGCTGATCGGCGTGTATCAGTGGCGGTCCGAGGCGTAGGAATACCCGGTTAACCGGGTATTCCTACACAGGCACACGATCCCCGCCCGACTCAGCAACCGCAGACCGCAGCCTCACGCCCGTGCTCGCACAGGTCGGCGAGCTCGGCGTCGAGATCCGCGGCAGGCTCGCCAGCGGGCGCCTCAGCAGTCTCCTCAGCAGTCTCCTCAGCAGTCGCCTCGTGCGCCTCGGCCCGAGCAGGCAGCAGGATGGCCATCACGACCACGATCAGCGCCAGCCCAGCGCTGACGAGGAAGGCAGCCTGCAGGCCGCTCACCTGGGCAGCGACGGCACCGACCTCCTCGACCACCTGGTCGCTGCGTACGGACATCACGGTCACCGCCAGCGCGGTGCCGAACGCGGCCGCGACCTGCTGGAGCGTGCCGAGGATCGAGGAGCCGTGGGAGTAGAGGTGGGAGGGCAGCGACCCGAGGCCCAGCGTGAAGACCGGGGTGAAGGCCGCGGCCAGGCTGACCATCAGCACCAGGTGGAGCACCAGGACCAGCCAGTAGGGCGTGGTCAGCGAGATCTGCGCGAGACCGGCGAGGGCGGCGACGATGCCGATGGAGCCCGGGATGACCAGCACCCGCCCACCGTAGGTGTCGAAGATCCTCCCGACGGTCGGCCCGAGCAGACCCATGGCCAGACCGCCCGGCATCACCAGGAGACCGGTGTAGAGCGGCGAGAGCCCGCGCACGGTCTGCAGGTAGAGCGGCAGCAGGATCATCGAGCCCATCATCGCCAGGAACGCGATCGCCATCAGCACGAGCGACTTGGTGAAGGTCGAGTGCAGGAAGGCGCGCAGGTCCAGGAGCGGCGAGCCGACGCGCTGCAGCCGGAGCTGGCGGAGCACGAACCCGAGGATCAGCACCGCGCCGACGGCCGCGATGACCAGCGGGAGCCCGACCTCGCCCTCGGCGAAGCGGCTCAGCCCGTAGACGAGCGAGCCGAACCCGAGCGCGGCGATGACGACGGAGGCCCAGTCCACGGTGGACTCGGCGGGCTCGTTGACGTTCTCCAGGCGCTGCAGGCCGGACCACGCGACGACGACGGCGATCGGCAGGACCAGCAGGAAGAGCAGTCGCCACGAGCCGAAGCCCAGGATCAGGCCGGACAGGGTCGGTCCGAGAGCCGGCGCGACCGAGATCGCCATGGTGACGTTGCCCATCACCCGGCCCCGGTCGCTCTCGTCGACGACCGTCATCAGGGTGGTCATCAGCAGCGGCATCATCACCGCGGTGCCGGCGGCCTGGATGACCCGGCCGGCGAGCAGGATGCCGAAGACCGGCGCGATCGCGGAGATCACGGTGCCGGCGATGAAGACACCCATCGCCGTCGCGTACGCCGTCCTGGTCGTCACCCGCTGCAGGAACCAGCCGGTCACCGGGATCACCGACGCCATGGTCAGCATGAACGCGGTCGAGACCCACTGAGCGGCGTGCTCGGTGACCCCGAAGCTGTTCATCAGGTTCGGGATCGCGTTGAGCATGATCGTCTCGTTGAGGATCACCACGAAGGTGGCCAGCACGAGCAGGGTGATGACGGCAGGCGTACGCCGCTTCCCACCGTCGAGTGGACGATGCGATGTTGTGACGGCAGCAGTCATGACGAGTTCCTCGGGGTCGTACGCAGGGGCCCGTTGCCACCCGCTCTCACACATAGATCGAACGGGCGAGGCCGATTTCGACATCACGCCACGAGAAACTTTTCGAGCCCCCCGGCGGTGACACTCAATGGTCCCTGGTCGAACCCGGGGGAGTCGAACGATATTCCGTACGTCACATGGCAGGGCTCCTCCCTGCTCACCTCACAGTGTGAAGACGACCTTTCCGAAGAGGTCGCCGGCGTGCATCGCCTCGAAGCCGGCCTTGGCCTCGGTCAGCGGCATCGTGCGGTCGATCAGCGGCCGGGTGCCGGTCGCCTCGAGCAGCGAGACCAGGCTCGCCAGCTCGTTGCGGGTGCCCATCGTCGAGCCGATCACCTTCAGCTGCAGGAAGAAGATGTTGGTGAGCAGCGCATCGTCGAGGTTCGGCCCCGAGGTGGTGCCGCTGATGATGATCGCCCCGCCCGGGCGCAGCGAACGCACCGAGTGCGTCCAGGTCGCCCGACCGACGGTCTCGATGACCGCGTCGACCTTGACCGGCAGCCGCTCGCCCGAGGGCAGCGCCTCGTGGGCGCCGAGCTCGAGGGCGCGCTTCTGCTTCGCCTCGTCACGGGAGGTGGCGTAGACCTTCAGTCCGGCCGCTCGGGCGAGGGTGATGGCCGCGGTCGCCACTCCCCCGCCGGCGCCCTGCACGAGCACCGAGTCGCCGGCCTTGAGCCCGCCCTGGGTGAACAGCATCCGGTAGGCGGTCAGCCACGCCGTCGGCAGGCACGCGGCCTCTTCGAACGACATCCCGGCAGGCTTCGCGACCACGTTGCGACGCGGCACGGTCACCTTCTCGGCGAAGGTGCCCTGGTGGCGCTCGGAGAGCAGCGACCGCTTCGGGTCGAGGGTCTCGTCACCGGTCCAGTCGGGCGAGGAGATCACCGAGTGCACCACCACCTCGTTGCCGTCCTCGTCGAGCCCGGCCGCGTCGCAGCCGAGGATCATCGGCAGCGCCTCTGCCTTGAGCCCGACCCCCTGCAACGACCACAGGTCGTGGTGGTTGAGCGAGGCAGCCTTGACGGTGACCGTCGTCCAGCCATCGGGCACGACCGGCTCGGGCCGCTCCCCCAGCACGAGGCCGGAGATCGGGTCGTCGGATGAGAACTTCTCGGCGTACGCAGCGAACATGGCCCGACCCTACCGAAACCTCGACCCGGCTCATCTTGACCGATCCAAAGGTTGAGTCGGCCCGTCATGACGGGCCGACTCGGCGTCCGTTCGGGTCACGACGAGCCGACTCGGCTAGCGGCGAGCGACCCCGTCGACCCGGGCAGCCTCGGCGACCGCGGCGGCGACAGCGGGACCCACGCGCGGGTCGAACGGCTCGGGAATGATCTTCGCCTCGTTCAGCTCGTCGCTGACCAGAGCGGCGAGCGCCTGGGCGGCGGCGAGCTTCATGCCCTCGGTGATCGAGGAGGCGTGCACGTCGAACGCGCCCCGGAAGATGCCGGGGAAGGCGAGGACGTTGTTGATCTGGTTGGGGAAGTCCGAACGACCCGTGGCGACGATCGCGGCGTACTTGTGCGCCACGTCGGGGTGGATCTCGGGGTTCGGGTTGGCCATCGCGAAGACGACCGCCTGGTCGGCCATGGTGGCGACGAGCTCCTCGGGAACGGTGCCGCCGGAGACGCCGACGTAGACGTCGGCGCCGGCGAGCACCTCGGCCAGCGAGCCGGTGCGGCCGGTGACGTCGGCGGTCACCTCGGCGATCGCCTTCTTCGACGCGGTCAGGTCGGAGCGGGTCGAGGAGATGACGCCCTTGCGGTCGAGCAGCACGAGGTCCTTGATGCCGAACTCGAGCAGGATCTTGGCGACCGCGACGCCCGCGGCACCGGCGCCCGAGATGACCACCCGGGTCGACTCGGGGTTGCGGCCGGTCAGCTTCAGCGCGTTCATCAGCGCGGCCAGCGTGACCACCGCGGTGCCGTGCTGGTCGTCGTGGAAGACCGGGATGTCGAGCGCCTCCTTGAGGCGGTCCTCGATCTCGAAGCAGCGCGGCGCGGAGATGTCCTCCAGGTTGATGCCGCCGAACGACGGGGCCATCCGGATGACGGTCTCGACGATCTCGTCGACGTCGGTGGTGTCCAGGCAGATCGGGATCGAGTCGACGCCGCCGAACTCCTTGAACAGCACCGCCTTGCCCTCCATCACCGGCATCGCCGCGGCGGGGCCGATGTCGCCCAGGCCGAGCACCGCGGTGCCGTCGGTCACGACCGCGACGGTGTTGGGCACCCAGGTGTAGGTGTGGGCCAGCTCCGGCTGCTCGGCGATCGCGGTGCAGACCCGCGCGACGCCGGGGGTGTAGGCCATCGACAGCGACGCCTTGTCGGAGACCGACGCGGTCGCCGCGATGGCCATCTTGCCGCCGCGGTGAAGCTCGAACACGGGGTCGCCGTCATAGGCGGTGGTCTCGGTGGACAGGGTGGACTCGGTCATTGGGGGCCTCCAGAAACTACGGACTCGGACGTCGGGCGGTCGAACGCGAGCCGAGGGTGGAGCCGCGCAAGGCGCCATCTACAGGGATGTGATGCCCGGATGGCAGTTTCGCACAGGCTACCGGAGGAAGCGGTTGATGTTTCCTACAGGTGACGAACCCCTCATCTGGAGCCCTCTTCCAGACGATCATCCAGGATCCGCGGGCGCGGCCACAGCCGGCCCACCACGACCCCGAGCACGTCGGCGTCCGCGACCGGACCGCGATGACGGGAGTCCAGCACCCCGGGCGCGCCCGGGTTGTCCGAGAGCAGCCACCACCCGGAGCGACCGGACGCGGTCGTACGCCGCTCCACCGCCCGCTTCACCACGACCGCCCCGTCGGCGAGCCGGGCGACGACGACACGACCGGGCACCGGCGTACGTCCGTAGGAGACCAGCAACCGGTCCCCTGCCAGCAGCGTCGGCTCCATCGATGCCCCGACGACCTTCGCCATCCCCCAGGTGTGTCGGGGTGCCCTGGCCGCGATCTCTTCCATGCGGAGTAGTGTCGCAATCCGTAGGACACATGAACACTCTTTGAGAGGACCCGCATGTTCGCGCGACTTTTCGCTCCCACCATCGAGGTCTCGGCCCACTGCGACCTGCCCTGCGGCGTCTACGACCCCGCCCAGGCCCGCATCGAGGCCGAGTCCGTCAAGGC
>NZ_JBHVKN010000226.1:0-8082 GCF_042798075.1 Nocardioides sp. NPDC057772 | reverse complement strand
CGCGAAATCATGCCGTCCCACAGCCGCCCCACCCAAGAACAGCCCCTGACCAGCCACAACACCCGACCGGGACGGCTGGGACGGCTGGGACGGGTGCCCTCCCCCTCACCTGCCGCGCCTGCCACCAGCCCATGGCCGTAGACGACGGAACCCACATGCACCCGACCTGCGAGGAGACCAGCCGATGACCGAGATGCAGCGCGAGATTCCGCCGATCCTCTACCGCGTCGAGGAAGCCGCCGAAGCCCTCCGGATGAGTCGGTCCGTGGTCTACGAACTGATCCGCTCGGGACGCCTCAGGACCGTCAAGGAGGGCCGCCGTCGGCTAGTGCCCGTCACAGCACTGACCGAGTACGTATCCGAACTAGTCGAGGAGAACGCAGCGTGAGCAACGAGAGCAAGAAGCGCCGAGTCCGCGGGGAGGGCGGCGTTCGCTGGGACGAGCGCCGCCAGCGCTACGTGGCCGAGATGACCGTCGGCTACAACGCGAACGGCAAGCGTATCGTCCGGTCGGGCTACGGCTCGACCGAAGCGGAAGCGCTGCGCAACATGAAGAAGCGGGTGCAGGACTACCGGGCCGGACTGACCCCTCAGGCTCAGCACTACACCGTGCGCAAGGCGGTTGAGAACTGGCTGGAGTTCGGGCAGGGAGCCCGGGCCGGAGAGAGCACCCGCGCGAAGAACCGGGTTCTGTGCGAGACGCACATCATCCCGATCATCGGTGGCCAGAAGTTGCAGCGGCTCACGGTGCAGCAGGTTGACGAATGGCTCGCCGGTCGGGCCGAGGTGCTCGCGACAACCAGCCTGCGCGAGGTACGGCGATGCCTGAAGAACGCCGTCCGGCGAGCGATGATTCATGGCCTGGTCGAGAAGAACGTGGTTGAACTTGCCGAGACCCCGAAGGGCCGACCGGGCCGACCGTCAAAGTCGCTCACTCTCGCCCAGGCGAAGGCGATCCTGACCGCCACGGCCGGAGACCGGATGCACGCCTACATCGTGGTCTCGCTGCTCACCGGAGCTCGAACTGAGGAGGTGCGCGCGCTCCGATGGGATCACGTCGACCTCGACGGCGACCCCGACGCAGATCCGCCGATGCCGCCGCACATGTTCGTGTGGCGCTCTGACCGCGAGGGCGGTGACGTCAAGACCAAGAAGTCGCGACGGACGCTCGCGCTTCCGCAGCAGGTCGCAACGGTGCTCCGCGAATACGAGAAGCGGCAAGACCGTTGGCGCACACGGGCGGACTCCAAGTGGGTTGAGACCGACCTCGTATTCACGACCGCGCTCGGGACCGAGTTGGACGCACACAACGTCCGCCGCAGCTTCCGCCGGGCACTCGGCAAAGTCGAGGGCATCAACCCGAAGGAGTGGACACCGCGAGAGCTGCGCCACTCGTTCGTCTCCCTGCTCTCCGAGTACGGGGTGGAGGTCGAGGAAATCGCCCGGCTCGTGGGTCACGCCGGAGGAAGCCGGGTGACGGAGCAGGTCTACAGGCACGAACTTCGACCCGTCATGCAGACCGGAGCACAGGTCATGGACAACCTGTTCGGCGGCGACGGTCAGAAGAAGTCCGCGTGACTGCCTAGTCAGGCACTTTGTCAGGCATCCTCAGCAGCGGAGAGAATGCACCCAAACGAAACCAGCCGCCGACCAGTTGAAATCCCTGGTCAGCGGCTGGTTTCTCTTGTGCGTGATACTGGGTTCGAACCAGTGACCCCTTCGGTGTGAACGAAGTGCGCTACCACTGCGCCAATCACGCGTTGCGGGTGAAACATTAGCGCATCCGCCCGCCGGACCCACATTCGGGGACACGCCGGACGTAGGCTCCGAGCCATCGGCACGACACCCGGAGGCAACCCGAAGGAGCCAGGATGCTCGCATACGAACGGACCGGCAGCGGGGAGCCGCTGCTCCTGATCCATGGCATCGCGCACCGCCGGCAGGCGTGGGCTGGGGTCGTGGAGCGGCTGGCTGACGAGTTCGAGGTGATCACGATCGATCTGCCGGGGCACGGCGAGTCGCCGGCGTTCGACCTGGCGGGACGTACGGTGCGCGAGGCGGTGACGGACGAGCTGAACGCGCTTCGGACCGAGCTCGGGGTCGAGCGGCCGCACGTCGCCGGCAACAGCCTCGGCGGGCTGCTCGCGCTGGAGATGGGCGATGCGGGGCACGCGCGTACGGTGACGGCGCTCTCCCCCGCCGGGTTCTGGATGAACCGGGTCGACTACCTCTATGTGCGCGGCCTGTTCGCCGGCATCCAGGCGGTCGCGCGGCCGCTGGCGCCGGCGGCGGGGACGGTGCTGCAGTCGCGGGTGGCGCGTACGGTCACGATGAGCTGCTTCTTCGCCCACCCGGAGCGGATCGACCCGGCCGTCGCTGCCGCCGACACGGCCAACATGGTCGCCTCCCGCGAAGGGATCAGGACGTTCTTCAGCGGTGTCTACCGCTACGACTACCCGGGACCGCCCGAGCCCGACGTCCCCACGACGATCGCCTGGGCATCGCGCG
This sequence comes from Nocardioides sp. NPDC057772, assembly GCF_042798075.1. Lineage (NCBI taxonomy): Bacteria > Bacillati > Actinomycetota > Actinomycetes > Propionibacteriales > Nocardioidaceae > Nocardioides > Nocardioides sp. NPDC057772. The sequence continues at coordinate 5,574 of NZ_JBHVKN010000226.1, read as the reverse complement.
ACCTCACCCTGCTCCCCTACCAGGCGAAGATCGCCGCGCGGCGTCTCCCGCACGCGAACCACCGCTGGCTGGCGGGCTGCGGCCACGTCCCGATGAACGATGACCCCGACCTGGTGGCCGAGGTCATCCGCGAGACCGCCCGGACGCGGCCGGGCGGCCGGCAGGTCGCCTAGGGCCTACCTCGGAAGTCCGCCTGGCATGCCAGGCCTTGACCTCAATTGAGCTTGAGGTCTCAGCATGGTTCCCATGCACACCGACGAGGACGTACTCAGTCCCGGTTTCACCCCCTCACCTGCGCCGTCCGCCACCGGCATCGCCGAGGATGCCCCGCGCTGGAAGCGGAACGTCGCGGTCTTTCTCACCGGCCAGACCGTCTCGCTGCTCGGCTCGATGCTCGTCCAGTTCACCGTCATGTGGCATCTGACGATCCTCACCCAGTCCGGGTCAGTTCTCATGCTGAGCATCGTGTTCGGCATGCTGCCGCAGGCGTTCGTGTCGATCTTCGGCGGTGTGTGGGCCGATCGGCACGACCGACGGCTGCTCATCATCGGTGCCGACACGACCATCGCGGTCGCCACGCTCGCGCTCGCGCTGCTGATGCTCTCGGGGGTCGACGACCTGTGGCTCATCTACGCGGCGCTCGCGGTCCGATCCACGTTCGCCGGCATCCAGACCCCGGCGGTGAGCGCGATGATCCCGCAGATCGTTCCCGCCACCCAGCTCATCCGCATCAACGGCATCAACCAGTCGATCCAATCCGGCATGATGCTCCTCGCGCCGGCACTGGCAGCCGCCATCTACGCGAACTTCGACATCGTCGCGGTGTTCTTCGTCGACGTCGTGACGGCGCTCGTCGGGGTGGGCCTGCTCATGCTCGTCCGGGTCCCGCGGCTCGTGCGCTCCGACGGCGCCTTCCCGCCGAGCTACTTCGGCGACCTCGCGGCCGGCCTGCGCTACATCCGGTCCCGCGCCGCCGTACGGTGGCTGATGACCATGTACGCGGTGACGGCGCTGCTCGTCGGCGCGCCGTCGTACCTCACCCCTCTCATGGTGACACGCACCTTCGGCCAGGAGGTCTGGAAGCTCACCGCCAACGAGCTCTTCTGGGCCGTGGGAATGCTCGCCGGCGGTCTGGTCATGGCCGTCGTCGGCCCGCGGGTCCGCAACCGGATCGCCCTCGTCGTCGGCGCCATGCTCGCGGCCGGGGTCCTGACCGCAGGGCTGGGGCTGTCCACCAACCTCTGGGTGTTCTTCGCACTCGGTCTGGGTATTGGAGTGACTTTCACCGTCATGTCGACCTCCGCGATGTCGATCCTGCAGGAAACCGTGGAGCCCGAGATGCAGGGCCGGGTCTTCGGGTTCGTCGGCATCGTCTTGACGGTGTCGATGCCGCTGAGCATGGTCGTGTTCGGTCCGCTCGCGGACGCCTACGCGGTGGAATCACTGCTTCTCGTCGCGGGCGTGCTGCTCACCTCGTTCGTCGTGGCGATGCTGGCGGCACCGTCCACCCGCAGGTCACTGGCATCCGTCGCCCGTCCCACCGGAACCGCGGTCGACTGAGGGAGTCCTCGAAACCGACCCTAGCCCCGAGCCGCGAGGATTCCGCGCGGGTCGAAGGCGACGCGGATCTCGGTGATCAGCCCGTCATCGACGCGCATCCAGTTGGCGGTCGGGGCGGGCTCGGCGATGGTGGTGTGCAGGTCGAACCAGGTGATCACGCTCGGCCCGTCGGAGAGCCGCTCCTTCACCTCGATCTTGTCGAGCACCTGCGCCATCCCCTCCAGGCCGGTGATGCAGCCGTCGGCGCCCTCGATCGTGGCGAGCGGGCCGGCGAAGCTCACGTCGTCGGCGAGCAGCGAGCGCAGGCGGACGAAGTCGCGCTCCTGCCAGGAGGTGAAGTACGCCTCGGCGAGCTCGGCAGCGGATGCGGTCATCGGGATCTCCTCGGGTCGTTGGGCTTTCACCACCCAGCCTGACGGGGAGCGATCCAACACTCAAACAGATAGTTCTGTTGGTTGCTAGCATCATTGGTTATGGAGATCGGACAGCTCCGCTACTTCGTCGCCGTCGTCGACCACGGCTCCTTCACGGCCGCTGCCCAGCGGCTCCACGTCAGCCAGTCGGGCATCAGCGCCCAGCTGGCGAAGCTCGAGCGCGAGCTCGGGCACGACCTGCTCGTCCGGGGACCTCGCAGCGTCCGGCTCACCCATGCCGGCGAGACGCTCCTCCCCCGAGCCCGCGACGCGATCCGGGCGATCGAGGGCGTGCGGCAGAGCGCCGATGAGCTGAGCGACCTCATCCACGGCCACGTACGTCTCGGGATGATCGCCGGCTGCACGATCCCCGGCTTCCTCGACGCCGTCGCCGGCTTCCACCGCGAGCACCCCGGCGTCAGTGTCGAGCTCGTCGAGGACACCTCCGACCGCCTCCAGCGACGTACGCTGGCCGGCGAGCTCGACCTGGGCCTGATCTCCCACGCGGGGCCCGTCCTCGACGGCCTGGCCACGGACTCGGTCAGCGACGAGCGGCTCGCGGTGATCACGCCAGCGGACCACCGCCTGGCCGGCGCGCGGCCGCGGCTCGCCGACCTCCGCGAGGAGACGGTGCTGTGCATCCCGTCGGGGACCGGCGTGCGGACCGCTCTGGAGCAGTCGTGCGCCCGGGCCGGCGTGGAGGCGAAGGTCGACCTGTCCGGGTCGAATCCGGAGACGCTGCTCGGGCTCACCGCCCGCGGGCTGGGGGTCTGTGTGCTGACCGAGTCGATGGCGGCCGGGACGGATCTGGTCGCGACGCCGATCGTGGACGCGGAGGTGCGCGCCGGGCTCGCGCTGGTGATCCGGGAGGGCGACCAGCAGCGCGCCACTCGCCGGCTCTACGACCTGCTTCAGGCCGCGCTGACCTGAGGATGGCGCAGCCCGGGGTGGTCCTCGGGCAGGGAGCGGCGCAGCACGAACCAGCTCACCACCAGGCAGAGCGCTACCAGCGGCCAGCTGAGCGCGACCCGGGCGATGGCCAGGGCGACCACGTCGCCGGACCACCACAGCGGGCCGAAGATCGCGACCCGGATGACGTACTGGCAGACCCAGACCCAGCTCGCCAGCGCATAGGCCCGCAGCAGGGCGGGGTCGCGGCGCCACGCACCACGCTGGCGCAGGATCAGCCCGACGACGACCCCCAGCAGCGGCCAGCGGAACGCGATGCTGACCACCCACACCAGGGCGCTGGCCGCGTTGGCCGCGAGCTGGACCACGAAGAAGTCCTCCGCCCGCCCCGTACGCAGCGCGATCATCGCCGCGACCGCGACCCCGGCCACCCCCAGCAGGACAGCGCGCGGCTTGCGCCCCTTGCGCCACTGCCAGACGGCCACGATCGCGGCCAGGCCGAGCGCCACCACGGTCGCCACCCACATCTCCCCGCTGACCAGCCAGCCGGCCACGAAAGCGACCGGCGGGACGGTGGCGTCGATCGCGCCGCGTGCGCCTCCGAGGAGGTCGGCGAGGGTCTCGGCGTCGTCGTCGCGGCGGTCGGTCGTCGTCACGCGAGTAAGGGTAGCCTTACTAGCAAGTGATCTGACGTCTCGGTCTGCAGAAGTGACGCCTCGGCCTGCGCGGGTGACGCCTCGGCCTGCAGGGCCGACGCCTCGGCAAAATTTCACCGGGAGGGCAACCGGGCGACGTACCCCGGCCATCCGGCGCCGATTGGCTCTGAGCGCCGCTGCTCGGGCACGCGGAGACGGCTTACCCCCCAGCGGAGGTTTCAACGTGTCACACGAGCACCACCCCCACTCGCACGGGCCCGACGGTCACCACCACGCCCACGAGCACGCCCACGAGCACGGCCACGATCACGGCCACTCCCACTCCCACGAGGTCGACGAGATCACCCTCGCCGCCTCCTCGGACGCGTCCGACAGCGACCTGCGTCCTGCCGAGGTCTCCCGGCGCAACCTGCTCCGCGCCGCTGGCATCGCCGGCGCCGTGACCGCCGGGATGGCGGGCATGACCGGCGTGACCCCGGCCATGGCCGAGACCGCGACCGCCACCGCGCGCACCGGCAACCGGGCGACGATCCGGCACTGGCTGGCCGGCGACCACCACATCCACACCCAGTACAGCTCAGACGCGATGTACCGGGTCATCGACCAGGCGCAGCACGGCGCGGCGTACGGCCTGGACTGGCTGGTCATCACCGACCACGGCGGCGCGACCCACGCGAAGCTGGGCGTCGACCTGGTCAACCCCGACATCGTCGCCGCCCGCAAGGTCCTCAAGGACACTCTGATCTTCCAGGGCCTGGAGTGGAACATCCCCGCTGCCGAGCACGGCACCGTCTTCGTCGCCCCGGGTGCCAACGAGGTCGCGGTGCTCAAGCAGTTCGAGAACGACTACGACGGGTCGGTCAAGGGCGCGAGCGGCAACTCCCCGCAGAACGAGGCACTCGCCGTCGCCGGCATCCAGTGGCTCGGCAAGCAGGTCGACAAGCGCCGCGTCGCGGACGCCCTCTTCCTCGCCAACCACCCGGCCCGCAACGGCATCGACAGCCCGCACGAGGTGCGCGCCTGGCGCGACGCCGACCCGCGGATCGCGGTCGGCTGGGAGGGCGCACCCGGCCACCAGGCAGCGGGTCTGCCCGCCGGCTACGGCCCCGGCAGCGCCCGCGGCTACTACGGCAACGGCCCGGGCCCGAACTCGTTCCCCGGCTACCCCGCCGAGTCCTACCGCTCGTGGGGCGGCTTCGACTGGTTCACCTCGACCGTCGGCGGCCTGTGGGACTCCCTGCTCGCCGAGGGCAAGCCGTGGTCGATCAGCGCCAACTCCGACTCCCACGTCAACTGGGGCACCACCTCGCGCCGCCCGGACGGCTCCGACTCGGCCTCCTTCAACGCCAACGGCCGCTACGGCGACCCGGTCTACGCGGGCTCCCTCAACACCACCGCCGGTGACTTCTGGCCGGGCTACTACAGCCGCACGCACGTCGGCGCCACCGAGCGCAGCTACGGCGCGGTCATGAAGGGCCTGCGCAACGGCCGCGTCTGGGTCGACCACGGCGCGCTGGTGAAGTCGGTCGACGTCCGCGTCGTCTCCTCCGACGGCGGCTCGGAGAGCCTCGGCGGCACCCTGAAGGCCAAGAAGGGCAGCCGGATCTCGCTGGTCGTCACCATCACTGCCCAGGACGTTCCGAACTGGTCGCAGTTCATCCCGTCGCTCAACCGGGTCGACGTGATCCGGGGCGCGGTCGACCCGACGTACGTCACCGACCGCGACACCTGGAAGGCCCCCGACACCAAGGTGATCGAGCAGACCGACACCTCGGGCCGCACCGGCACGTTCCAGCTGCGCTACGACCTCGGTCGCGTCGAGGAGGCGTTCTACGTACGCGTCCGCGGCACCGACGCCAACCGGTCCCAGCCCGGCTACCTGGGCGCGAGCATCGACCCGGCCGGTCCGGCCATCGACGTCGTCGGCGACGCCGACCCGTGGGTCGACCTGTGGTTCTACACCAACCCGGTCTGGGTCGTCCCGACGCGATGACCACCCTGGCCGTCGACGCCGACGCCCGGGATCTCGCCGGCGC
>NZ_JBHVKN010000225.1:0-8084 GCF_042798075.1 Nocardioides sp. NPDC057772 | reverse complement strand
ACCTCGGTGCCGGCTCCACCTGCCTGAGTGACTACTCGGCGATCAGGCGGTGGTCAGGCGGGGAAGCCCTCACCCTTCGCCGCGAGGTCGCGGAGGTACTGCGTCGGGCGGAACCGCTCGCCGTACGTGTCGGCCAGCTCGTCGGCACGAGCCAGGAACGCCTCGATGCCGATCGAGCCGTCGGCGGCCTCGTAGCCGGTGATGAACTGGGCCGCACCACCGGTCTGCGGCGGGAAGCCGATGCCGAAGATGGAGCCGATGTTGGCGTGCGCAGCCGAGGTGATCACGCCCTCCTCGAAGCACTTCGCCGTCTCCAGGGCCTCGATGAAGAGCATCCGCTCCTCGGCGTCCCGGATCGGGATCTGCTTCTCGGCGACCGGGAACAGGCTCCCGAGGTCGGCCCAGATCGAGCCGCGCTTGCCGTCGACGTAGTCGTAGAAGCCGGCACCCTTGAGCTTGCCCGAGCGACCCGCCTCGATGAGGGGGTTGAGGACCTTCTCGGTGGTGGTCAGCTCGGTCTCGCCGGTCGCCTCACGGGTGGTCTTGGCGATCTTGACCATGAGCTCGTGGTTGAGCTCGTCGGCGATCTGCAGCGGTCCGACCGGGAAACCGGCCTGGGTCGCGGCCCGCTCGAGCGAGTAGGGCGCGAAGCCCTCGGCGAGCAGCGCCAGGCCCTCCTGGATCTGGGTGCCGATGACCCGCGAGGTGTAGAAGCCGCGGCTGTCGTTGACGACGATCGGGGTCTTCTTGATCTGCTGGACGATGTCGTAGGCCTTGGCCAGCGCGACGTCGCTCGTCTCGGCACCCTTGATGATCTCGACCAGCGGCATCTTGTCGACCGGAGAGAAGAAGTGCAGGCCGATGAAGTCGGCCGGGCGGTCGATGCCCTTGGCGAGCTCGGTGATCGGCAGCGTCGAGGTGTTGGAGCAGAGCACCGCGTCCTCGTTGACGAACGGGGCGATCTCGCTGAACACCTTCTGCTTCAGCGACACGTCCTCGAAGACCGCCTCGACGACGACGTCGACACCGGCGAAGTCCTCCGGCGCGACCGTCGGGGTGATCCGGTTGAGGATCTCGTCGGCCTTCTCCTGGGTGAGCTTGCCGCGCGAGACCGCCTTCTCGTTGAGCTTGGCGGTGTAGGCCTTCCCACGCTCCGCCGCCTCGATCGCGACGTCCTTGAGCACGACCTCGGCACCCGCACGAGCGAACGAGTACGCGATGCCCGCACCCATCATCCCGGCACCGAGCACGCCGACCTTCGTCGCGGTGAACTTCTCGACACCGTCAGGACGCAGCGTGCCGGCGCCGATGGCGCCGAGGTCGAAGAAGAACGCCTGGATCATGTTCTTCGACTGCTGACCGGTGACCAGCGAGACGAAGTAGCGCGACTCGATCCGGGTCGCGGTGTCGAAGTCGACCATCGCGCCCTCGACCGCGGCCGACAGGATCGCCTTCGGCGCGCGCATGTCGGACTGCTTGAGCTGCTTGCGCAGGATCGGCGGGAACGCAGGCAGGAAGCCGGCGAGAGCCGGCGAGGTCGGCTTGCCACCGGGCATCTTGTAGCCGGGCTTGTCCCACGGCTGGGCGATCTCGTCGGGGTTGGCCTTGATCCACGCCTTCGCGGCGGGCACGAGCTCATCGGGGGAGGAGACCAGCTCGTCGACCAGACCCTTCTCGAGGGCCGCAGCGGGCTTGAACTTCGTGCCCTGGCCGAGGACGTCCATGAGCCCGGTCATCAGACCGAGCAGGCGGACGACGCGGGTGACGCCGCCGCCACCGGGCAGCAGGCCGAGGGAGACCTCGGGCAGACCGATGTCGTAGCGGGCGTCCAGCGCGATGCGGTGCTGGGCGGCCAGCGCGATCTCGAGGCCACCGCCGAGGGCGGCGCCGTTGATCGCCGCGACGACCGGCTTGGGGAACGTCTCCAGCTTGCGGAGGGTCGCCTTGATCGACTCGACCTCCTCGAAGACCTGGGCGGCGTTCTCCGGGCGCACCTGGATCATGTTCTTGAGGTCACCACCGGCGAAGAAGGTCTTCTTCGCGGAGGCGATCACGACGCCGGTGACGTCGTCTGCTTCGGCGTACAGCTTCTCGACGGCCTCCGCCATCGAGGTCTTGTACAGCTCGTTCATGGTGTTGGCCGACTGGTTCGGGTCGTCCAGGGTCAGCGTGACGATGCCGTCGGCGTCCTTGTCGTAGCGGACCGCGGTCTCGCTCATTTGTTCTTCCTCACGTTTGGGCCGGCTCAGGCCGGAATGTTCGTCTAGGTATGCAGGGAAGCCGTCACTTCCCGCATGGAACTCCGCTAGGGGTGTGGATGTTCGGCTGCATACCTAGCCGAACATCCACCCGGCTCAGACCAGCTCGACGATCGTCGCGATACCCATGCCGCCACCGACGCACAGCGTGGCGAGGCCGCGCTGCTTGCCCTGACGCTCGAGCTCGTCGACCAGGGTGCCGAGGATGATGGCACCGGTCGCGCCCAGCGGGTGGCCCATGGCGATCGCACCGCCGTTGACGTTGGTGACCGACTCGTCGATGCCCATGTCCTTGATGAACCGCATCGCGACCGCGGCGAACGCCTCGTTGATCTCGAACAGGTCGATGTCGTCGACGGTGAGGCCGGCCTTGGCCAGCGCCTTGCGCGAGGCCGGCGCCGGGCCGGTGAGCATGATCGTGGGGTCGGCGCCGGAGACGGCGGCCGAGACGATCCGGGCGCGCGGGGTGAGGCCGTTGGCCTTGCCCGCCTCCTCGGAGCCGATCAGCATCAGCGCGGAGCCGTCGACGATGCCGGAGGAGTTACCGGCGTGGTGGACGTGGTCGATCTTCTCGACCCAGTGGTACTTGGCCAGCGCGACGTCGTCGAAGCCGGCCTCCTGGCCCTGCTGGAGGAAGGACGGCTTGAGGCCGGCCAGCGTCTCGGCAGTGGTGCCGGGGCGGATCAGCTCGTCGTGGTCGAGCACGGTCAGGCCGTTCTGGTCCACGACCGGGATGACCGCGTCCTTGAAGTAGCCGTTCTCCCAGGCGGCGGCCGCCCGGGCGTGCGACTGGGCGGCGTAGCGGTCGACGTCCGCGCGGCTGAAGCCCTCGATGGTCGCGATCAGGTCGGCGCCGATGCCCTGCGGGACGAATCCGGTCTGCAGCGCGGTGTCGGGGTCCTGCGCCCAGGCGCCGCCGTCGCTGCCCATCGGCGCCTTGCTCATCGACTCCACGCCACCGGCGAGGATGAGGTCCTCGAAGCCGCCGCGTACGCGGGAGGCTGCCTGGTTCACGGCCTCCAGCCCCGACGCGCAGAAGCGGTTGAGCTGCACACCGGCGGTCGTCTCGGGAAGACCGGCCTTGATGGCGGCGGTCTTGGCGATGTCACCGCCCTGCTCACCGACGGGGGTGACGACACCGAGAACGACGTCGTCGATCAGCGCCGGGTCGAGGTTGGGGTTGCGCTTGCGAGCCTCATCGATCAGGCCGACCACCAGGTCGATCGGCTTGACCTCGTGGAGCGCTCCGGTCTTCTTACCCTTCCCGCGCGGCGTGCGCAGGTGGTCATAGATGAATGCTTCAGCCATGCGCCGATTGTGACACTAAAACTGTCACAGTCAACAGGGTTGACGCGAAACGTTCACGACAGATTCCGCGAGATCGTCCGGTTCACGGCGTCCTGGAAGCTCACCACGATCGCCTCGGTGGTCAGCTGCCGCAGCCGCGGGAGCACCTCCTCGAGGCGCTCGGCCTCCTCCGGGCTGTGGTGGGTGCGCCGGAACGGGTCGACGACCTGGTCGCGCAGGATGACGTTGAGCTCGGCGGCGAGCTCGGCCATGTGGCGTGAGGTGGCTGCGTACGCCGCCGCGAGGGCGTCGCGGGGCAGCCCCAGCGCGATCAGCTCACGCCCGATCCTCGCCTGGATGTCCTCGGTCGGCTCCGTGGCCCAGGACGTGATCATGGCGCGCTGCATCGCGAGGTCCTCGCGGGTGATGTCGGCAGGAAGCCGGGCGAGGTAGCGCTCGATCGCCTGCAGCGTGAACCCGTGCGCCTGGAGCGCGGTGACCAGGTCGAGGCGGGCGCGGTGCTCGGGGCCGTAGTAGGCCACCCGCCCGCGGCGGATCGGGGCCGGGATCAGTCCGAGGCTCGCGTAGTAGCGCGTGGTGCGCACCGACAGTCCCGTGGCGGTCGACAGCTCATCGATCGTCATCAGCTCATCGGTCGTCTCGGTCATGCCAGGGACCGTAGACCAAACCATTGCCACTTCGCCAGTGTTACTGTCACAGTTGCTCCGTCGCCCATCACGACAATGCGGTCTGCGTCACAGTGGTGAGGCATCATTAACCGGGTACGTCTACGGAGGAGTGTCATGCCCCAGAAGCCCACCATCTACGAAGCCGAGCACGAGGACTTCCGCGCCACCGCGAAGGCGTTCTTCGAGAAGGAGGTCGTCCCGTTCCACGACCAGTGGGAGAAGGACGGCATCGTCCCGCGCGAGCTGTGGAAGAAGGCCGGCGACACCGGGCTGCTCTGCTTCGACGTCGACGAGGAGTACGGCGGGCCCGGCATCAAGGACTTCCGGTTCAACTCGGTCCTCCACGAGGAGATGGCGAAGATCGGCGCCAGCGGCCCGGGCTTCTTCGTCCACACCGACATCATCGTCCCCTACATCTCCCACCTCGGCACCCCGGAGCAGAAGGCCCGGTGGCTGCCGGGCTGCGTCTCCGGCGACATCATCACCGCCGTCGCGATGACCGAGCCGGGCGCGGGCTCCGACCTCCAGGGCGTACGCACCACCGCGGTCGACAAGGGGGACCACTACCTCCTCAACGGCTCGAAGACGTTCATCTCCAACGGCATCAACGCCGACCTCGTCATCGTGGTCGCCAAGACCAACCCCGAGGCCGGCGCCCACGGCATCTCGCTGCTCGTGGTCGAGCGCGGCATGGAGGGCTTCGAGCGCGGCCGCAACCTCGACAAGGTCGGCATGAAGGCGCAGGACACCGCCGAGCTCTCCTTCACCGACGTGGTCGTGCCGAAGGAGAACCTCCTCGGCGAGGAGGGCTCCGGCTTCATCTCGCTGATGACCCTGCTGCCGCAGGAGCGCATCTCGGTCGCCTCCATCGCGGTCGCCGCGGTCGAGCAGGTCCTCGAGCTCTCCCTTGACTACGCCCGCACCCGCGAGGCCTTCGGCCGCCCGATCGGCCGCTTCCAGAACACTGCGTTCACGCTCGCCGAGATGGCCACCGAGGCCTACCTCGCCCGCCTGTTCCTCAACGACGCCATCACCCAGCTCAACGCCGGCACCGCCGACACCGTCCTGGCCTCGATGGCGAAGTGGTGGACCACCGAGCTGCAGAAGAAGTTCGTCGACCAGGGCGTCCAGATCCACGGCGGCTACGGCTACATGATGGAATACCCGATCGCCAAGGCGTTCATCGACAGCCGCATCCAGACCATCTACGGCGGCACCACCGAGGTGCAGAAGCTGATCATCAGCCGCCACCTGGGGCTGTGATCTAGGACAGCTCCTTCGAGCGTACGTAGGCGGCGCGGGTGGCCTCGAGGAAGGCCGCCCGCACGCCGTTCTGCTCGAGCGCGCCGAGGGCGGCAGCGGTGGTGCCGCCCGGGGAGGTCACCTGCTCGCGGAGGACCGCGGGGTGGGTGCCGCTCTCGAGCAGCTTGGCGGAGCCGGTCAGCGTCTGGATGACGAGGGTGGTCGCGTCGTCCCTGGTCAGACCCAGGTGGACGGCGGCCTCGATCCAGGCCTCGGCGACCAGGAAGACGTACGCCGGGCCGGAGCCGCTGATCGCGGTGACAGCGTCGATCTGCGACTCGGGGACCGTGACGACCTTGCCGACGGCGCCCATCAGGTCGGCGGCCGTCGCGACGGCCTCGGCCGTCGCCTTGGCGCCGCCGGCGACGGCGGACATGCCCTCGCCGACCAGGGCCGGGGTGTTGGGCATGACCCGCACGACCGAGACACCGTCGGGGACGGCGGGCTCCATGGCCGAGGTCGGCACACCGGCGGCCAGCGAGACCACCGTCGTCCCCTCGCGCAACGCGGACGCGATCGACTCCAGCACCGGCACGACGCCATAGGGCTTCACACCCAGCACCACGACGTCGGCCTCGGCGACGGCCTCGGCGGCCGGCAGCGTACGGATGCCGTGCTTCTCCCGGAGCGCGGCCGCCTGCTCCTCGCGGGCCTCGACGACGATGACGCTCTGCGGGGAGTGACCCGCCTCGAGGAGCCCGGCCAGCACGGCCCCGCCCATGTTGCCTGCACCGATGATCGCGATGGTCATGCTCGCCAGTCTCTCAGAGCGGATGACCTGCAGGAATAACGCCCCACGGGACCCAAGCAACTGCTAGGTTGCGATACCCACGCCCGTAACACGCCGCTGGTCATCGGGAGGCCACATGCGCATCAGACCTACGTCCCTGCTCGCTGTGGTCGCCCTCGCGGTGACGGTCGCGATGGTGGGCCCGCCTGCCTCCGGTGACGATGTGGAGCGGCGGCTCCCGTCGCCGGAGTCCGAGGTGAACGTGACCGGCGAGCCACGCACCGGCACCGGGCCAGGCGGCACGGTCCAGGGGCTGGTCGACGCCCACAGCCACATGTTCATGCAGGACGGGATCGGCGGCGCGGCGGTCTGTGGGAAGGCGTGGTCGGCGAACGGGATCGCGGACGCGCTCAAGGACTGCCCCTCCCATGGCATCGCGGGTGAGACCGCGCTGCTGGAGAACCTGACCCGCTCGGGCAGCCCGCTCGGTTTCCACGACACCACCGGCTGGCCGTCGTTCAAAGACTGGCCGGCCTACGACTCGCTGACCCACCAGCAGATGTACTACCGCTGGGTCGAGCGTGCCTGGCGTGCCGGCCAGCGGATCCTCGTGGTGCAGCTGACCAGCAACAAGGCGCTGTGCGCGATCAACCCGGGCACCCACCAGTCCTGCGACGAGATGACCGCGGTGCGGAAGCAGGCCCAGGACGCGTACGACACCCAGGCGTTCATCGACGCGCAGTACGGCGGCGAGGGGCGCGGCTGGTACCGCATCGTCACCGACGCCGACCAGGCGCGCAAGGTGATCGAGGACGGCAAGCTCGCCGTCGTGCTCGGGGTGGAGACCTCCGAGCCGTTCGGCTGCTCGCAGAAGCTGCGGCTCCCCTCGTGCACGCGCGCCAACATCGACGCCGGCCTCGACGAGCTGAAGTCGCTCGGGGTGTCGTCGATGTTCCTGTGCCACAAGTTCGACAACGCGCTGTGCGGGGTCCGCTACGACAAGGGCACCACCGGGCTGCTGATCAACGCCGGCCAGTTCCTCACCACCGGGACGTTCTGGACCCCGAAGGCCTGTGACCCGAACCAGCCCCACGACAACAACCCGCGCCTGGTCGAGCGGCCCGCCGAGCTCGCCTGGCTGCCGCAGCCGCCGATCTATCCGTCGGGGACGGTGTGCAACCCCTACGGCCTCTCCGCGCTGGGCGAGTACGCCCTGCGCGGTCTGATCAAGCGCGGCATGATGGTCGAGGTCGACCACATGAGCGCCAAGGCCGCCGACCGCACCCTCGACATCCTCGAGGAGACCGACTACCCCGGCGCCCTCGCCAGCCACTCCTGGATGGACGAGCGCTATCTCGACCGGCTCTACGCCCTCGGTGGCTTCTCCACGATCTACGGCCACAGCACCGACCAGTTCTTGGCCGAGTACGCCCGCACCGCCGCCGTCCGCGACCGCTACGGCGCGGGAATCGGGTTCGGCTTCGACATGAACGGCTTCGGCGGCACGCCCGGTCCGGCGAAGACGCGGGTCAGCTACCCGTTCGAGGGCATCCTCGGTGACTCCGTCGTCGACCGCCAGGTCACCGGCAAGCGGATCTGGGACTACAACACCGACGGTGTCGCCCACTACGGAATGGTCCCCGACTACCTCGAGGACCTCCGCCGCACCGGCGGCCAGGACGTGATCGACGACATCGTCCGCGGGTCTGAGTCCTACCTGCGTACGTGGGCGGGGGCAAGCTCAGCCGCACACTGACGAGCAGGCGTGCCGAGTCGGCGCATCTGACCCCGTGCCTCGCCAAGCGAAGCGAGCGAGAG
>NZ_JBHVKN010000224.1:0-8125 GCF_042798075.1 Nocardioides sp. NPDC057772 | reverse complement strand
GACGCCCACCGCGCGCTCGTCGATGCGCAGGTCGCCCTGGTGCAGGTCGTAGGTGGGGCCGCCGGGGGTGCGTACGCCGAGCCGGAACATCGACCCCGGGACCTGCTCCTGGTACCACCCGAAGTCCTCGCCGCCGAGGCTCTGCGCGGAGACGACCGCGCCGCGCTCGCCGAGGACGTCCCGGACCGTGTCGACGAGGATCTGGTGGGACTGCTCGTCGTTGCTCACCGGCGGCACGCCGCGGGTGTAGTCGACGGCGGCCGTCACGCCGTATGGCGCGATGATCTCGGCGACGACCTCGCGCACCACATGCTCGACCTCGCTCCAGGCGTCGCTGTCGAGGATCCGCACCGTGCCGCCGACCGAGCCGTGGGCGGGGATCACGTTGTGGGCCAAGCCGGCCGAGACCTTGCCCCACACCACGCTGATGCCGGCCCGGGGGTCCATCCGCCGGCTCAAGATCACCGGCAGCTCCGTGGTCACCTTGGCGAGCGCGAAGACCAGATCGCCGGTCAGGTGCGGGCGCGAGGTGTGGCCGCCGGTGCCGCTCAGATGCACGTCGATCACGTCGGAGGCGCTGGTCAGCGCACCGGAGCGGAGCCCGACGCGGCCGACGTCGACGGTCGGGTCGCAGTGCAGCGCGAAGATCCGGTCGACGTCGTCGAGCGCGCCCAGGCTCATCAGGTGCAGCGCCCCGCCCGGCATGACCTCCTCGGCGGGCTGGAACAGCAGGCGTACGCCGCCGGGCAGCGGTGACTCACGGTGCAGGTCGGCGAGGGCGAGGCCGGCCCCGAGCAGCGCGGTGGTGTGTACGTCGTGGCCGCACGCGTGAGCGACACCGGGGACGGTGCTCGCCCAGACGTCGGTGGTGACGTCGTCGACGGGCAGGGCGTCCATGTCGCCGCGCAGCGCGACGATCCGCGCGTCCTTCCCGGTTCCACCCAGGTCGGCGATGAGGCCGGTGGCGGAGGGCCGCTCGACCAGCCAGCCTGCCTTCTCCAGGCGCTCGGCGACCAGCTCGGTGGTGCGATGCTCCTGCCAGGAGAGCTCCGGGTGCGCGTGGATGTCACGACGCAGGTCGATCAGCTCGGCTTCGTAGGCATCGACTCGCTCGGCGAGGAAGGCAGCAGGCTCCAGCATGGTCCCGTCAGACTAATCCTTGTCGTAGGCGGCCAGGATCCTGTCCGCGGCCACGGTCGCCGGAAGCTCGCCGGAAAGCACCTCGCCACGGATCTGGTCGCGGATCGCCTTGACCCCCGGCGAGTGCTTGAGGCGCTGGTCGAGCTCGTCGCGGACCAGGGCCCAGGTGAAGTCGAGCTGCTGCTCGGCACGCTTGGTGCGCAGACCGTCCTTGCCGAGGTGGGCACGGTGGGCCATCACCTGCTCCCAGACGGAGTCGACGCCGTCGTCGTGGAGCGCCGAGGCGGTGATCACCGGCGGCGCCCACTCCTCGCGAGAGCGCACCAGCCGGAGCGCGCCGGCGAGCTCGCGCGCGGCCGCGCGCGCCTCCTGGGCGCGGTGGGGATCGTTGGGGTCGGCCTTGTTGACCGCGATCACGTCGGAGATCTCCAGGATGCCCTTCTTGATCCCCTGCAGCTGGTCACCGGTGCGCGCGATGGTGAGGAACAGGAAGGTGTCCACCATCCCTGCCACGGTCACCTCGGACTGCCCGACGCCGACCGTCTCGACGAGGATCACGTCGTAGCCGGCAGCCTCCAGCACCGCCATCGCCTGGACGGTCGCCTTGGCGACACCGCCGAGGGTCCCGGCGCTCGGCGAGGGCCGGATGAAGGCGTTGGGGTCCACCGAGAGTCGCTGCATACGGGTCTTGTCGCCCAGGACCGAGCCGCCGGTGCGTACCGAGGACGGGTCGACGGCCAGCACCCCGACCTTGAGGCCGTTGGCGGTCAGCCGGCTGCCGAGCGCCTCGATGAAGGTCGACTTGCCGACGCCCGGGACGCCGGAGATCCCGACCCGCACCGTGTCGCCCGCCGGGAGCTTGGTCAGCAGATCGCGGGCGATGTCGCGGTGCTGGGGCTTGGTCGACTCCACCAAGGTGATCGCCCGTGACACCGCCGCCCGCTTGCCGTCGCTGATGCCGTCGAGAAGGTCTTGTACGTCGGGCCCTGGCATGCCCAGCACCTTAGCCAATTCGTCGAGCCCTGGACGGCGCGGCTCGACCAGCGGCGAAGCAGGGGGCGGAGTCCAGATGCGTGAATGGCCGCCCGGCACGCTGGGTACAGAACGTTCATGACGGATCTCGGCTACACCTTGTTCACCGAGCAGAGCGGACCCCGTGACCTCGTCCGGTACGCCACCGCGGCCGAGGAGGCGGGCTTCGACTTCGAGGTGATGAGCGACCACTACTCGCCGTGGCTGACGGAGCAGGGGCACGCGCCGTACGCTTGGAGCGTGCTCGGCGCGGTCGCCCACGCCACCTCGCGCGTGGGCCTGATGACCTACGTCACCTGCCCGACGCTCCGCTACCATCCCGCCGTGGTGGCGCAGAAGGCCGCCACCGTGCAGCTGCTCGCCGAGGGCCGCTTCCGGCTCGGACTCGGCTCCGGCGAGAGCCTCAACGAGCATGTCGTCGGCCAGGGCTGGCCCTCGGTCCAGGAACGGCACGCGATGCTCCGCGAGGCGGTCGGGATCATCCGCGACCTGCACACCGGCGAGCTCGTCGACCACCGCGGTGAATACTTCCAGGTCGACTCCGCCCGGATCTGGGACCTCCCCGAGGAGCCCGTCGAGATCGGGCTCGCCGTGGGCGGCGAACGCGCCATCGAGGAGCTCGCCCCGCTCGCCGACCACCTGATCGCCGTCGAGCCCGAGGCGTCGCTGGTCGACGCCTGGAACGGTGTCGAGGGTGCCAAACGGATCGGCGCCGAGGCCCGCGCGATCGGCCAGATCCCGATCTGCTGGGACCCCGACGAGGAGACCGCCGTACGCCGTGCACACGAGCAGATGCGCTGGTTCAGCGGCGGCTGGGAGGTCAACGCCAACCTGCCCACGCCGGCCGGTTTCGCCGCGGCCACCCAGCTCGTCCGTCCCGAGGACGTCGCCAAGTCGGTGCCGTGCGGTCCCGACCTGGACGCGATCGTCGAGGCGGTCTCGGCCTACTGGAAGGCAGGCTTCACCGACATCGCGCTGGTGCAGATCGGCGACGAGACCCAGGACAGGTTCCTCGCCGAGGCCGCCCCGCCGCTGCTCGAGCGGCTCCGGGCGGCTGCGCCCTGAGCCGTCCGGCTGTGATCCCTCAGCGTCGCTGTATCACGGCAGGACGTGAAGCCCACGGCTCCGCGCGACGTCCCGAAGCCGCTCGTCGAAGCTCGCGAGCGACGCTGCATGCGCGGTGGCGGCCATGAGGACACAGCAGTCCGGCATCTTGAGCGGGGTGGCCACGCGAAGGTCGGCCGTTCTTCGCGCTTCGTCCGGGACCCGATCCAACTCACGGATTCCGACGGCCTCCACCTTCTCGATCACCTCGGCCGCTCGGCCATCCCGCGTCGGGCGCACCAGCACCTCGGCGAGCGTCAGGGTGTGGATCCGGTAACGCTCCATCGTGGAGAGGACATTCAGCGCCTGGACGTGGTGGATGTCGGTCTTGTCGAGGTAGGCGATCAGCACGCTGGCATCGAGGATGATCAAGCTGGCCAGTCCTCGCGCAGCTCGTCGAGGTAGCCCTCGCCGAACTCGAACCCGCCGGCGTTGGCTTCCACCACGCGGCGCCGCGCTGCGAGCTGATCGGCCTCCTCACGTTCGAGAGCCTTCGCGCCCTCCTCCGCTAGGGCGGCGATCAGGGCACTACGGGACTTCCCGGGCCAACGACGCTCCGCTGCCTCAAGGGCAGCAGCAAGTTCGTCGGTCTCGGTCACCTGGTGACGCGGTCGAGAAGTCGGCATACCAGAAGTGTACCACTGCGGCTTCAGGTGGTGCACCGTCGAGTCCTAGCGATCACCGAGCACGGCGAAGGACGTCGCGGAGAATGTCGGGGAGCTGGCTCGACCGAGCGTCGTCCAGGGGCATCCACGAGACACCGACCTGCAGCACATACCAGGCGATCCCGGCGGCGATGATCGCCAATGCGACGGCAGCGACAACCCATCGCTGGGACGGCGACGAGGCGGCGCGGGCAACCGGGCCGACGGTGTCGCGGACCCGCTGCGAGGCGAGCCAAGCGGCGGACATGAACGTCATAGCGGCGGCGTAGAGCGCGGCGGCCAGCGGCGCCCCGAGTGCCAGGGAACCCACGCCGACGGCGGCCGCGATCACGCCGGTCAGCACGGTCAGCGCAGCCGTGCCGGGGACGGCGCGCACCAGGTCCCACGGCGAGCGGATGAGTGCCCACGGCCCGTCGTACCACTTCCGGCCGCGCGCCTCGCGGCGCTTCGTCAGGTGGTCGGCGGCGAGCGACACGGCGCGCAGCAGCCAGACCCCGAGGCAGAGGAGCGCGACCCCGAGGAACGGGTACGCAGCGACGACGCCGGCCAGGATCGCGGCGAGCGCGAGCAGGATCAGGAAGTGCATCGGACCGGGCCAGCGCTTCAGGTTGGCATGCTTGCTGGGCGGGCTCCACCCGGGCTCCGGCGGGGGTGCCGGCGGCGTCTGCGGGTCGAACCGCCGCACCACCACCGGCTCGGCCGGGGCGTCCGCGACCGTCACCGCGGTCGGCGGCACCTGCTCCATCTCCGGCGGCACCACCTCCGTCACCGCGTCGCCGGCAGCGTCCGGGTCGACCAGCGTCGGCTTGAGCCCTGCGCTCACGGGTGCGGCGGCCAGCGGCAGCGTCAGCGGCAGCACCTTCGTCACCGCCGCAGCGTCGCCGCCGGACCACGGCACCTCGGGCTCCATCAGCCACTCCCGCAGCTCCTCGAGTCCCGGCCGGTCCGCGGGATCCGTCGCCAGCGCCAGCGTCAGGACTTCTCGCATCGGACCGTCGATGCCGTCGAGATCGTGCTGGCCGCGGCGTACGCGATCCAGGACGGCCATCGACGGCCCGGTCCCGAACGGCGGCCGGCCCAGCAGCGCATAGGCGGTGGTGGCCGCCCACGAGTGCACGTCGCTGGCAGAGGACGCGGGCGTCCCCTCCAGGATCTCCGGCGCCAGGTAGCCCGGCGTGCCGACCAGCCACCCGGTCAGGGTGATCTTGGGATCGTCGGCGACCCGCGCGAGCCCGAAGTCGATGAGCACCGGCGTACGTCCCTCCATCACCACGTTGGAAGGCTTCACGTCGCGGTGCAGCACGCCGGCGTCGTGGCAGGCCGCGACGCCGTCGGCGAGGCAGCGGGCCAGCCAGAACCGGTCCTCGCCGAGGACCGGGCCGTCGTCCCTGACCCGGTCGTGCAGCGTCGGGCCCGGGACGTAGCGGGTCGCGACGTAGGGCAGGTCCGCATAGGGGTCGGCGTCGACGATCTCGGCGATCCACGGGCTGCGCACCTGTCGCAGCGACCGGACCTCGCGCTCCAGCCGGGCGCGGGCCTCCTCGTCCCCCACGACATGCGTACGCAGCACCTTCAGCGCCACCCGCTCGCCGGTCTCCTCGTGGCGGGCCAGATGGACGACACCCATGCCGCCCTCACCGAGCTTGGTGAGGAGCTCGTAGGCCCCCACTCTCACCAGCCCGTCCCCGGGTGCCCGCCCGGGGCGTAGGTCCGTCACAGCTCCGAGGCTAGACGAGCCCGACGCCCCCGGCGAGGACAAACTCCGGGTCGGTCAGACCTCAGTGATCGAGCTGCTCCCGCAGCCGACCGAGCAGGTCGAGGGCGGAGTCGGCGATGACGGTGCCGGGAAGGAAGACCGCGGCCGCGCCCATCTGCTCGAGCGTCGCGACGTCGTCGGGCGGGATGACGCCGCCGATGACGATCATGATGTCCGGGCGTCCCTGCTCCTCCAGCGCCGCCTTGAGCGCGGGGAGCAGCGTGAGGTGACCGGCAGCCAGCGACGAGACCCCGACGATGTGTACGTCGGCGTCGACCGCCTGCTGCGCGACCTCCTCGGGCGTGGAGAACAGCGGGCCTACGTCGACGTCGAAGCCGAGATCGGCGAAGGCCGAGACCACGACCTTCTGGCCGCGGTCGTGGCCGTCCTGGCCCATCTTGGCGACGAGGATGCGCGGGCGGCGGCCCTCGGCCTCCTCGAACTCCTTGGTCGCCTTCAACACCTCGGTGACCTTCGAGTCACCCGACGTCGTCGCCTCGTCCCGGTACACACCGGAGATGGTACGGATGACGGCTTGGTGCCGTCCCCATGCCTTCTCCATCGCGTCGGAGATCTCACCGACGGTCGCCTTGGCGCGGGCGGCGTCGACGGCCAGCGCGAGCAGGTTGCCGTCCAGGTTCGCCCCGGACTTCTCAGCGCTCGCGGCGTTCGTGATGGCCTCCAGGGCCCGGCGTACGTCCTCGTCGTCGCGCTCCGCACGCAGCCGCTCCAGCTTGGCGACCTGCTGCTTGTAGACCTGGTCGTTGTCGACCTTGAGCACGTCGAGCGGGTCCTCGGCAGGAAGCCGGAAGGTGTTGACGCCGATCAGCTTCTGCGCGCCGGAGTCGAGACGCGCCTGGGTGCGGGCCGCGGCCTCCTCGATGCGCATCTTCGGGATGCCCTGCTCGATCGCCTTGGCCATCCCGCCGGCCGCCTCGGCCTCCTGGATGTGGGCCCAGGCGCGCTCGGCCAGATCGTGCGTCAAGCGCTCGACGTAGTAGGAGCCGCCCCACGGGTCGATGATCTCGGTGGTGCCGCTCTCCTGCTGCAGGAGCAGCTGGGTGTTGCGGGCGATGCGGGCCGAGAAGTCGGTCGGCAGCGCGATCGCCTCGTCGAGAGCGTTGGTGTGCAGCGACTGGGTGTGCCCCTGGGTCGCGGCCATCGCCTCGATCGCGGTGCGACCGACGTTGTTGAAGACGTCCTGGGCGGTCAGCGACCAGCCGGAGGTCTGGCTGTGGGTCCGCAGCGACAGCGACTTGGGGTTCTTCGGGTCGAACTGGCTCACCAGGCGCGACCAGAGCGCCCGGGCCGCGCGCATCTTGGCGACCTCCATGAAGAAGTTCATCCCGATCGCCCAGAAGAAGCTCAGCCGAGGCGCGAACGCGTCCACGTCGAGGCCGGCTGCCAGACCGGTGCGCAGGTATTCGACACCGTCGGCCAGCGTGTAGGCGAGCTCGAGGTCGGCGGTCGCCCCGGCCTCCTGCATGTGGTAGCCGGAGATCGAGATCGAGTTGAACCGGGGCATCTTCGCGGCGGTGTAGGAGAAGATGTCGCCGATGATCCGCATCGACGCCGCCGGCGGGTAGATGTAGGTGTTGCGGACCATGAACTCCTTGAGGATGTCGTTCTGGATGGTCCCGGCGAGCTTCTCGGGCGGAACACCCTGCTCCTCGGCCGCCACGATGTAGAGCGCCAGAACCGGCAGCACCGCACCGTTCATCGTCATCGAGACCGACATCTGGTCCAGCGGGATGCCGTCGAACAACGTCCGGGTGTCGTAGATCGAGTCGATCGCCACACCCGCCATACCGACGTCGCCGCGCACCCGCGGGTGGTCGGAGTCGTAGCCACGGTGGGTGGCCAGGTCGAAGGCGACGCTCAGACCCTTCTGGCCGGCGGCGAGGTTGCGCCGGTAGAACGCGTTGGACTCCTCCGCGGTCGAGAACCCGGCGTACTGCCGGATCGTCCACGGCTGGGTCGTGTACATCGTCGGGTAGGGCCCGCGCAGGAACGGGCTCAGTCCGGGGTAGGTGTCGAGCGCGTCGAGGCCCTCGAGGTCGGCAGGCCCGTACGCCGGCTGGATCTCGATGCCCTCGGGGCTCAGCCAGCCCTCGCCCGACGGGGCGGCGGCAGCGTACGCCGGGGTCTCGCCCTTCAGCGGAAGGCCCTTGAAGGAGCTGGGGATGGTCATGCGAGCTTCTCCCTCGTAGCGGTCAGGAACGACAGCGCGTCGACACCCAGCGAGGCGGCGTCGTCCACCTCGGCCTCGACGGCGTCGGGCTTCCCGGCGATGATCACGTGCGTGGCGCCGGCCTCGCGGAGGGCCGCGATCGCGGCCGCGCCCCACTCGGCGTACGCCTTGTCCGAACCGGCCAGGCAGACGACCGGCAGCGCGCCGGCATGCCCCAGAGAAGCTGCACGGTACCTG